>NYZA01000137.1 GCA_002686955.1 Gemmatimonadota bacterium | reverse complement strand
TGCGGCTCGCCGCGCAGCAGCGGCAGCAGGCTCACGGCGTCGATCCCGCCGGGGAGCGGAATCCCCAATGCGTCGAGAACGGTCGGCAGAGCGTCCATCGAGCGGACCGGTCTACCGATCTCGAGCTGTTTCGAATAACCCGGGAAGTGGATCAGGAGCGGCACGTGGACCATCTCCTGATAGAGGGTCGGACCGTGGTCGAGCCCCCCGTGCTCACCGAACTCCTCGCCATGATCGGCCAGCACGATGACGACGGTGCGCGAGAGCAGATCGAAGCGGCGCAGGGCATCCATGAAGCGACCGACCTGCTCGTCGGCGGCTTGCACCTTTTCGTCGTAGAGCCCGAGGTGGTATTCGAAGTCGGCTTCGCTCATCAGATCCGATGCCCGCGGACCGCCCTCTTCGGTGTAGCAGAGCAACGATCTTTCGCGGATCTCCGCCTGCTCATCTTTGCCCCCTTTCATCGAGCCTTGATAGCCGGGAGTGAAGCGCCCGGAGTAGCCCGAAGCCAGATCGTACTGACCGTGCACGTCATAGCCGTGAAGGAAGAGGAAGAAACGCTCCGATCGATGCGCTTCCAGCCAGCTCAGGGCCGCGGGGACGGAATGGGGGAGCCCCCCGAATTTCTCGTCGTCGAGATACGTATCGAAGCCGCGCGAGAAGCCGAACTCGCCGGAAACTCCGGCATCACCGGTGAAGCCGCCGCAGATGAAGCCATGCTCCTCGAGATGCTCCGGAATTGTCTGGATCGCCGGGGAGAGGGAGGCCCGCTCTAGCCGATCGCCCCCGACGACCCGCAGCTTGTTGACGACCCCGTGGATCGAGGGCCAGCGCCCGGTGAAGATCGACATATGGGATGGCAAGGTCCAGGCCGAGGGGGAGGTCGCGTCGGCAAAGAGCACCGATTCGTCGGCCAGGCGGTCGAGGTTCGGTGTGACGTTTCGCGAATTGCCGCCGAAGCCGGTGCGGTCGTAGCGGAGGGCATCGAGCGAAATCAGGCAGATGTTGTAGGGCTCGTCCGCCAGGTCGAAGCGGGACTCGGAGCGGGTGCGCTCATCGAGGAGCCGGCCGATCCGATCGCCGCCCCCCTCCTGCCCCGTCGAGGGGCGCTGGAGCAGCAACCAGAGCACGACACCCACGTTGGCGAGCACGATGGCTCCGCCGGCCAGGAGAAAAGGGCGAAGGCGGTTCGATTGGGCCATTTGGAAGTCCCTGAGGTGGCGGAAGTCGGTAGGTCGGAAGGGAGAGACTAGCGGGTTGCGCGGGAGCGGGTCGAGTCCCGCCCACCGACTCAATGCCACAATCGGGCCACCGTGATACGATGGCCGTCCGCGGTCGCCGGGCAGACCACCCACGAGAACAGGAGTCCATGCGCGGTCGAATCGAGATACTGGGGGCGATGTTCCTCTTCGGCCTCATGCCCGCCTTCACGCGGGCGGCGGGGACCGATTTCCTCTCGGTCGCGCTCTACCGGGCGTTGATGGTCGCGGGGCTTTTCAGCCTCGACGCGGCGCGGCGAGGGGTGCTGCCGAGCTTTCGTGATCGCGAGTTCTGGCGGGTCGCCCTCCCCTACGGCCTCTGTCTCGGTGTCGCGTCGGCTAGCTTCGTCGGCGGCTATGCGCTCACGACGGTGGCGAGCACGGTCTTCCTGCACCACTTGGCGCCCTTGATCGTTTTCCCGGTCGCGCATCGCTATCTGGGGGAGCGGGCGGGACCCGAACATATCGCCGGGGCGATTCTGGCGGTGCTCGGCGTGGGCGCGATGTCGGGGGCGGCTCTGTGGGCACACCACGATTTCGCCAGCGCTCGCTTCCTGCTCGGCGATCTGCTGGCTTTGCTATCGGCGATCGGCTATGCGGGCGTGTTGATGATGACGCGCGTGAGTCGGACGAAGGGGACCGACATCGGGGCCACGCTGGCGGGTGCCTGGTGGATCGCCTTGCTGACGATCGCGGTGGCGGCGGTGCCGGCGGGAGCGGTGAGCCTGCCGGCGCACGCGATTCCGGCGACCACGGGGCTGGCGATCTTCGCGACGGTCGCGCCCTTCGTCCTCCTCAACCGCGGCATGCGAGGCGTTTCAGCCTCGGAGGCGAGCGTGCTCTCCTTCTCGGAAGTGGTGTTCGCGGCGCTGGTCGGTCTGGTGGTCTTCGGCGAGGGAATCTCGGGCGCGGGCTGGATCGGGGGACTCTTGGTTCTGGCCGGGGTATATCTGCCTCTGGCCCCCGTGAAGGGGGGGGACGGCGGGAGCGATGCCGGGGCGGCGGATGAGATCGATCTGGCCAAGTACGCCCTGCCCGGCGTCGTTCTCCTCCTGGCACTGAACAGTTTCGTTCTCTTCCATCTTTTCGCCGGCTCGGAGCTCGCACTGGCGGGGGCATGGGTGGTGCTGGCGGCGCTCGTGGGGATCCTGCTCGAGCTCGGCCCCGCGGCGAATCTGCCCGCCGGATGGTTGCGCGGTGGGCGCCTGGTTGTGGGGGCGTTGCTGGCCGTGGGGTTGGCCCGGTCGTTTCCCTGGAGCGTGCACGCGGCGGGCGGTGCCGATCTGGCGGTGGCGGTCGGACTGCTGGCGCTGGCACTGCTGGCCGGCCGAGCTCCTAGGCGGCGGAGCGGCGAAGTAGAGCGCCTCGCGGCGGCCGCGGTCGCCGTCGGGGGGCTCTTCGCGGCGGGTAGCGCGGAGACGGCTTCGGCGATCTTCATGGCCGTGGGCGGGCTCGCGCTCGCCGGAGTTGCGGTAGGACACGGCTGCCTGGGTGTCGGCGCGAAGGATCCGGTGAGCCGAGGGCTGGGAAGGCTGGCAACCGGCAAAGCGATCGCTGCTCTGGTGCTGGTCGCCTGGCTGGCTGGTGCGCTCGTCGTGGTCGGGCCGGGAGAGATCGGTGTGATCGATCGCTTCGGGCGTGCCCTGCGGGATCGGCTCCTCGACCCGGGGGTGCACCTGGTCTGGCCGACGCCGGTGGATCGGGTGACGCGGGTCGACACCGGCCGGGTTCGTCGCCTCGAGCTGCCAGGACCCCGGCGCGTGCTCAGTGGAGACCAGAGCTTCCTCGACGTGGGGGCATCGATTCTTTACCGGATCGATGATCCGATTAGCTACCTCTTCGATGTGGAATCGGCCGAGACCTGCCTCGAACGCTCCGGGCGCAAGGCGCTGCTGACGGTGGGGGCGCGCAGCATCGCCGAAGACCTTCTCGGCGGCGGCCGCGCCCTGGCTGAGGCCGAGCTCGCCTCCACGCTGCGGGCCGAGGCCGGCGACTACGGACTCGAGGTGATCGGGGCCTTGCTGACCGCGGTGGAGCCTCCGAAGGAGATCCGGGCGGCGTTCCACGATGTGATCGATGCCGACGAAGAGCGGGCGACCGCCGTGAACCGGGCGCGGGCCGACGAGACCCGCCTACTCCCCGATGTCCGAGGCCGGGCTCGAGGGGCTCGCGAGCTGGGAAAGGCCGCGGGACACGAGGCCGTCGCGAAGGCAAAGGGGGAAGCCGGGCGTTTCGGGCTGCTCGCCGAGATCGATTCCGCCCATCCGCGCACCTTCCGGGTCCGAACCTACCTGGAGGAGATCGAGGCGGCGCTCGATAGCGTCGGACTGGTGCTCACCACCGAGTCGGGCGCCCTCTGGCTCACCCACCCCTCGTCCGGAATGGAAACGCGGGCGTCGAAGCTCGAGCAAGGGAGAGAATGATGACGGCCGGTTTATGGAAAGCGATCTTGGCGATCGGTGGAATCGTGGCGGTCGCCGCGTTCGCTTGTCTCTTCAGCTTGCGCGAAGGGGAGCTGGTGGTGGTCAGCACTCTGGGCGATCCACGGCGGGTGGTGACGCAGCCCGGACTGCACGCCCGTGTGCCCTGGCCGATCCAGACACTTCATCGCTTCGAATCGCGGCTGCGGGTGATGGACCTGCCCGCCACGGAGCTGTTAACCAGCGAAAAGAAGGTGCTGGTGCTCGAGCCCTTCGTGGTCTGGCGCACGAACGATGCCCGCCGATTCCTCGAAGCGGTCGGCTCGCGGGCCGGGGCCGAAGCGCAGCTGCGAGACCTCGTGACCTCGAAGCTCGGGGGAGCGATCGGACGCCTTCCCTTCACCCAGGTGATCTCCACCGAGCCGGGCGCCGTGCAGATCGAAACGGTGTTGGAGCAGGTGCGCGCCGACATCGATCGACTCGCACGGGCCGAGCTCGGCGTGGCCGTACACGGAGTCGGACTGAGCCATCTGGGCCTGCCCCTGCAGAATGAGCGCTCGGTCTTCGAGCGGATGCGCGCCGAGCGGGAGCGGATCGCGGCCGGCTATCGCTCCGAAGGGGCCGAAAGGGCGGCGGGGATCCGCGCCGTCGCCGAACGGGAGGCCTCGCGCATCCTCTCCGAGGCGCGCCGCGAGGCAACCTTGGTGAGAGCCCGAGGCGAGGCCGAGGCGGCAGGGGTCTACTCGGCCGCCCACGACCAGGACCCCGAGCTCTATGAGTTCCTTCGGCGGCTCGAGGCCTACGACCGGATTCTCGGAAAGGATGCCACGCTGGTCCTCGCCGCCGACTCCCCCCTCTTCGAGCCGCTCTTCGAGCTGACACCGGAGAGCCGCTGATGACGCGACGCCCCTCCTCGACCTGGGCGGCCGCCGCCGCGCTGCTCGCGGCCTGTGCGCTGGCCTTCGCGTGCACGGCCTACGTCGACGCGGAGGAGCTAGGCCTCGTCTTGCGCTTCGGCCGGGTCGACCGCGTCGTGCCTCCGGGGATCTCGCTCCGTCTCCCCTACCCGATCGAAGAGATCATCGCGGTCGATGTCACGACCGTGCGGCGGGTCGACGTCGAGCTCGCCCGCTCGCACGCCCCCCGCGACCGCCGCCACCTGACCGCCGACGCGAATCTGCTCGATCTCGAGCTCACGGCGCACTACACGGTCGCCGATCCGATCGCCTACACCTTCGCCGCTGAAGACCCGAAGGCCGCCGCCGCCCGGATTCTGGCGGGCCAGGCGCGAGCGGTCCTCGCCACCATGCCGATCGACAGCGTGTTGACCACCGCCAAGCTCGATCTCGAATCGCGGGTGCAGCGCCGCGCGGACAAGCTTTTCGACGCGCTGGGCCTGGGGATCGAACTCACCCGCGTCAGCGCGGTCGAAGCCACTCCGCCGGCGATGGTCGTCGAGGCCTTCAACGATGTGGCCAGCGCCAGGGGCGATCGGCACACCTATCGTATCGAGGCCGACGCGTGGGCCGACCGGCGCCTCTCCGAGGCCCGTGCCGATTCATCCACCATCGCCAACCGGGCTGCCGCCGATTCTACCCGTCTCACCAACGCCGCGGAGGCCGGCGCCGGCGCCTTCGAAGCCATGCTCGCGGAGTATCGAAAGGCACCCCGAGTGTTTCGAGAGAGAGTGCGCGACGAATCGGCCGAGCAGGTTTTGTCGGGCATGCGGCTCGTACTCACCGATCCCGCGAAGGGACCGACGCATGTGGAGCGCGTGAGCCGGTCCCGGTAGGCAACTCACCAGTATCCCTTCTCCCTGGCCTCCTGCTCCATCGCTCTAGGCACCTCGACGGTCGCCGGTTCGGCGGCCCCGCTCTTCTTGCTCGCGGCCGCCCACGTGGCGAGGCGATCGGAGAGCTCGGCCAGCACCCGTGGGTTCTCATCGGCGACATTTAGCCCTTCGTCCCCGTCGTCCATCACATCGTAGAGCTCGAAGGTCTCGGCCGCTTCGATTCGATCCCACCCTTTACCGGCCGGGTGGATCAGCTCGCGAATCAGCTTCCATCGCCGCGATCGGATCGACTCGTTGATCGTTTCCGCCCAAAAGAAAGGGTGTTGCTTCTTGCGGGCATGATTGAATCGTCCCCCCGCGAAGCCGAAGTCGTTCACTTCCACAACCCCCCCCACCGCCGGTAACAAGCTCCTGCCCTGCGCCCCCACCGGCGGTGAGATCCCCATGATCTCCAGGACCGTCGGCATGACATCGATCATCTGTGCCAGAGCATCGACCCTCTTCCCTTCGAGACCGGGAGCCCGCAGCAAGAAGGGCACATGGACCACATCGTCGTACAGATTCCCACGCACGGTTCCGGCCCGCCCGAAGCGGCCATGCTTGGCGAACATCTCGCCGTGCTCGGAGAGGATCACCACGATCGTGTTGCGAAGAACCTCTCCGTCGATCGAGCGCAAGAATCGATCGAGCAGCGAATCGATATGAAGCACCTCTTCATCGTAGAGCGCTGTGAGATACTCGATATCGTCTTGCGTGAGCTCTACTCGACGCTCCATCGAAAAACGTTTGTTGCTCCTTTTCTCGGCGGATTCCTTCAAGAAGGGATCTTCGTTCCAGATGTAGTGGGCAACATATCTCCCTTCTTCAGCTTGATACCCTCGCAGCGAATACTGCGTCGTAACAGTGATGTTCTTGCCGTCGAGATTGCTGAACACACCCTTGAAGCGATCCGGCGGATTGAAGGGAGAGTGCGCATCGTAACCGTGAACGAAGCAGAAAAAGCCGCCGCCATCGTCCCGTGATTCGATCCACTCCCGCGCCTGTGCGAATGTCGTTTCGAAGCTCGTGAAATTGTCGTTGTCCGCGATCTCATCGAAGCCCCGCATATGCCCGAAGATCGGTTTGTAGTCGAGCCCTCCCGTGAACGCGGCCGTCTCGTATCCGTTCCTCGAAAGCACCTCCGCCAAGGGCATCACATCGTCGTCGAGCAGATTGCCATGGTAACGATCCAACACTCCATGGGTGTATGGATAGAGTGAAGTGAAAAGCGAAGTGCCCGCGGGCAGGGTCCAGGAGCAGTGGGAGTAGAAGTTCTCGAAGACCACCGCATCGCGCGCCCAGCGATCGAGATTCGGCGTGGTGTCGCGCCCATAACCAGCGAGACTCATATGTCCCCACGCGACATTGTTTATCGCGATCATGAGCAGGTTCAGCTCGCTCGAGGGCAGGTCGGCATCGGCCCGCGGGGTATCCGATTCGCACGAGCTCAGCAGCACCGAGCCAACACCGAAGGCGCCCAGCAGCGCGCCCACCCCGAACGCCGCAGCTACCCGCGAGCGGCTCATTCGCTGTTCAAACCCCTCCGCCCGACTGCCTCGCCGGCACTTCGTATCCCAATCGCGCCAGGAGTTCCCTCGTCGCCGACTCCCGCAGCAGAGGCTCGATCAGCTCGGCCCGGGCACGCCAGCGCTCCCGCCTCGGCGGGGCCATCGCCATGATCGGCGGCAATCCGGCCTCGACCGCCCGGGCAAGGGGCCCCCGGTAGGGAACTCCGATCCATGCCGCCAGACGTTCGAAAAGCTCGCGCCGCTTCGCCGGGGGCGCCAGCACACTCTCTTCGAACGATACGCGCAGGTACTCGGCGGAATCGGTGCTCCGCACCCAATCCAGCACCGCCTCGTGAGCGGAGCGCCACTGGAAGGCGCAGACCTCCTCCAGCGGTGCATCGATCCAGTCCTGCCAGCCGGGCGGAAGATCGAAATTCCACCAGCTCCCGCCCCAAGCGGGTTGCTCGTCGCTGTACGACCCGATCCGGAGCTCCCGCCCCGCGAGCGCGGGCTGGACCGGATGAGAGAAGAAGCCACGATAGCGCCAGCCGTCGTATAGCCCGTTGATGCAATCCGCCGCGTGACGCGTCAGATGAAGAACACGAATTCGGGCATTGGGAAAGAAGGCCCGGAAGAAAGGAAGCCGATACACATTGCTAGGAGTCTTGATCACGAGCGGCCGGCTCTCGATCTCTTCCGCCGTCGGAACCGCCCACGGCATCGTCGCGACAAAGGGCGGCTCTTCGATTAGGAAGCCGCTCGGCGGCCCCTCCGGCAGCGGCGCGTCGGGATCGAGGCGACGAATCAGCGCCGGATCGAGATCGTAGTAGTGGGGATTGACTCGCGGGTGCGCCAGGCGGAGGCGCTTCAAGAAGCAGATATGGAAATGCTGGGGCGATTCGATCCCCGGATGATTCTCTTTCGGCTCACGCAACACCTCGACCGCTCGCTGATGCACCTCGTCGATCTCGAATCGTTCCTCCGGCCACTGGGCCTGAAGCCGCCAGGTCAGGTGGACGGCGAATCGGTCGAGCTCTGCGTCGTCTCGCAATCGCTCGGCCTGACCGCCCACATCCCACGAGAGCCAGAAATCGAGCGCATCGGCTCTCGCCGCATGGTGCGCGTGAAGGAGATCGGAGCCGGTTCCGCTCTGGGGCCAGGACAAACCGGAGAGCACGAAGAAAGGGTTGATCTCGGCCCGGAAGTGCAGCAGATCATCGGAATGCCGGAGCATCTCGGCGAAGACGCTCGAGCCACCCCGTGAGCTGGAGCAGACGAGCACGAGGTTGCGCACCCGATGGCGGAAACGCGAGATCGCGGGCGGCGTGCGCCGCGCTATATCGGTCAGCGCCGCCACGAACTCCGGTCCGGCGCTCACGCCAAGCTCCCCATCGATCGATGCCGCGGCCCGCGTCGGGCCGCCCCCTGGTTCACGCATCAGCAGACACCGATCGCGATGGCGAATAGCATGCGGTCGAGGATCGTGCCGTCGTCCCGTATCTCCACCTCATG
Organism: Gemmatimonadota bacterium; assembly: GCA_002686955.1. Lineage (GTDB taxonomy): Bacteria. Next base: position 8,574 of record NYZA01000137.1, on the reverse strand, counting down.
CAGCCGGCGAAAGGGCTCCGACGCCGAGCGGTAGCAGCTCTCGATAGCCTTCTGCGACTCGCTCTGAATGGCTCCGTTGTCGGCCCAGACCTCGACATCTTCACTCGAACGCTCCGAGTGGATCTCGACCTTGGCGCAGCCCGCGTTCTCGAGCAGCTCCCCGAGGCGCTCGACTCGGTAGAAGTTGCGGCGGGCGGGGTTGCGCAGCCTCAGGATCTCGAAGTACTCGCGCTCGTCCTCGGCCCCGAAGGCGCAGAGCTGCACGAGGCAGACCCGCCCCCCCGGTTTCGTGACCCGAACCATCTCCGACACCGCCCGCTGGTCATCCATGAACTGAATGCCCTGCCGCTCGATTGCGGCATCGACCGAGTCGCCCGCGAGCGGCATCGCCTCACCCGAGCCCGCCACGAAGAACTCGGTGAGCTCTCGCCCCTGTCGAAACATCGCCTCGGTGAAATCGAGCCCCAGCACCCGCAGGCCGCGTTCGCTCATCACCCGGGACACCTGCCCAGTGCCACAGGCGACGTCGAGCACTCGATACCCGGCCGAAGCGCCGAGGCGATCGACGATTCTCTCCAAGAAAGCCCGATCTCCACACCAATGGCTAGATCGGTCGTAGCGCTCCGCCCTGGCCGAGAAATGCTCGCGAACATCTTGTTGGATCAACGCGCGCTCCCGTTCCGCCCATTCTTCGCGACGAGCGGGGCCTTGTGCTCCTGCTCGCGCATCTCCGCCGCCCACGTCGTCGCGGCGCCCGACTCGCTCACCCCCGGTGCCCCCACATTCGCCAACCCGTACCCCTTCGTGTCCTCGAGCAGATAGGGACCGGCCGATGTGAACTTCGATCGCCACCCATCGCCCGCATACTCGACGCAGGCAACGGCGCCGTCGGCCGGATTCGGCTGGTGGTATTCGAAGTAGTCGGGCCAGTGTTTGAAGTCGACGACCGGTCCGGGTTGATACGAGTCGTACAGGCGCCGGAAGGCGGTGCGTAGATCCGCTTCAGCCATGCCGGTGTAGTTGATGAACTCGTCTTGTATCAACGACTGTTCGAGCGAGAGCCAGTTCATATGGTCGAGCTCGCTGCGAATCAGCCCGTTGCGCAGGCCATCGTGGTAGACCGAGGTGCCCGGCATCGCGGAGAGGTACTTCACGCGCGTGATGTGCTGGTGTTCTTCCGCCCAATCGCAGGCGTGATCCAGCGTCTCCTTCGTTTCGCCCGGCAGCCCGACGATCATCAGTCCACCGAACCTGATGCCGGCATCCCAGGTGTCATGCATGGCGCGCACGGTCAGATTTTCGTTGTTCCCCTTGCGCGCCTCTTTGAGGCTCGCCTTGCCGAGCGACTCGACGCCGTAGAGAACGATGTCGGCTCCCGCCCCTTTCATCGCTTCGAGGCGCACCGGATCGACGTCGGAGCAGCGGGTCAGACAGGTCCAGCGAACATCGTGATCCTTGATGACGTCCATCATCTGCAAGGTGTAGTCGCGCCGGGCGCTGAAGGTCAGATCGACGAAGAAGACGAACTCCGTCTTGTAGCGCTCCTTCAGCCATCTCATATCCGCGTTCATCTTCTCGGGCGACTTCACCCGCTCCTGCGGCGTCGTCCGGTAGCAGAAGGAACAATCCATGTAGCAGCCGCGGCTGTAGGAAGAGATGATCTGCGGCTGCAGCCCACGAGGATCGTTCGCCTGCGGCCAGAGATCGAGACGCATGCGGGGGAGGGAATCGAGATCGGGCATCTGCCCGCGCGGCGGCGTTCGCCTCGCATTCCCCTTCTCGTCGCGATAGACGATTCCGCGGATATGGGGCAGACGCTCCGGCCACTGCCCCGCCGTAAACGCCTGCATCAGCTCGAGAATCGTGATCTCACCTTCGCTGATCACTCCGATGTCGGCGCGCGTGTGTTTCATGAACACCTCGGACGACGAAGTCACCAACGACCCCCCCAGCACCACGGGCAGCTTCGGGTTGTCGTCCTTGACCCGGTCGACGAGTCTCTGGACGAAGGGGAAGTTGTCCTCGAAGGTGCAGATCCCCAACACATCGGTGCCATCTTCGATCCGCCCGGCCGCCTCGCCGACCGGATCGCGCGCATAGCGCACATCGATGATCCGTGTCGGGTATCCGGCGTTGTGGAGCACCGTTGCGATGTAGGTCGCGCCCTCGTAGGGCGAGGTGAGGAAGAACTCCCACCCTCGCGGCATGGTGAATGGAGAGGGACCGACTACGAGGGTGAAACGAGGCAGCTTCGAATCGGTCGCAACCGGTGTCTGGTCCTGCTCACGCATCAGACCCATGTAGTGCTGATCGACGGTGGTATCGGACGCCGTGTATAGGTCGGGTGCTAGTGATGGCTTGCGCATAGGGCACTCCTATCATGCCGGGGAGAAACCCGGGGCCAACATCTCGTTGTGCGGATCCAGGATAGCATCGCCCGGCCGGCCGCGCGATCAACGCCTACAGCCGGACTTGATCGAAATTTAGGGCTTTCTCGCCGAAAACACACACCACCTCCACAGATCTCGAATCTCTCCCGTCGGCAGGATCTCGAAGGGGTGGACGTCACGCACCATCTTCGGCGCCGTATCGAAGAGCCGGCGGATTTCGTGGCGATGGATATTCGGCGTTTCGTGGGTATCGATCCACAGATCGATCGATTCCCAAACCGTCTGCTCGGTCATCTCTATATCGACGAATCCCGCCCCCTCGAGCAGGGCTCGGAAATCCTCCTCCTGGAACATCGTAAAGATGAGCGGCTGCTTCTTCTTGAAGACCCGCCACATCCACGGTGCGTCGATCGGCCCGAAGGGCAGAATATGCCCCACGATGAACTGCCCGCCAGGCTTCAGCACCCGGAAGATCTGCGCGACGGGCCGCTCCGGCTCGGGCAGCAGATGCAACACCTCGCGGGTCACCACGCCATCGAAGACCCCCTCCTCGAAGGGGAGCTTGTAAATATTCCCGAGCTGTACTTCGTCGAGTCGCGTGCGCGCCATCTCCGCCATCTGCGGTGTCAGATCGAGCCCGACGATCCGCCCGACCCGACCTCGAAACGATGCTCCGACAACGCCGCTGCCGCAGCAGACGTCCAGCAGCAACCCGTCTTCGGGCATCTTCGATGCTGCCGCGTGGGCCTCGAGCAGATTCTCGTGCGTGAGCCAAGTACACGATTCGTGCCAGTTTTGCGACCGGATGCCGAACTGCGAGCGATAGACATCTTCGTTCACTTCAGCCCGCGCCACCTCGTACCGGGCCTGCTCGCTCGCCCGCCGCGCCGCGATTCGGGCGCGCTGTGCCTCGAGCGCCCGCCCGACGATCTTCGTGGCGACCGCGCGATTCTCCTCGAGATAGCTCGTCAGGTGGTGCGCGACAGCCTCTTCTACGATTGCCCCAGCCTCGTCGCTCCGCAGCCGGGTCTTGGTCTGCCCTTCGAGCTGAGGATCGGCCAGCTGCACCGAGATCACGCCGGTCATCCCTTCCAGCAGATCCATCGTTTGGATCCGTTCCCCCTTCTCGAGAAGTCGCCGCCCGAGGGCATGCTCGTTCATGACGCGCGTCATGGCCGACAACAGTCCGTCGACATGGCTGCCGTGGTCGCTCGTCCGCACATGGTTGACGAAGCTGGACAGGTCTTCCGCATAGCCGGTCGTCCACTGCAGCCCGAGCTCGATCCGCATTCCGTTCACCTGTTCCACCATGTGGATCGGTGCCTCGTGCAAGACCTTGCGCGTGCGGTTCATGTACTCGACGAAGCTGGGAATACCGCCCGCGAAGCAGAAGCGCTCGTCCCTTCCGTTCCTCTCGTCGCGCAGACTGATCTCGATCCCCGGCTCGAGAAACGCGAGCTCACGCATTCGCCCCGCAAGGCGCTCGCCCGAGAGCCCTTCCCCCCCTTCGAAGATCTCGGCATCCGGCATGAAGTGGATCCGGGTCCCCCGCCGATCCGAATCTCCAATCGTGTCGACCGGCGAAACAGCGCTTCCCCGCTCGTAGCGCTGCCGGTGGTGCGTGCCGTCGCGAAACACATCGAGCACGAGCCATTCCGAAAGTGCATTGACGGTTGATACGCCGATCCCGTGGATTCCAGCCGCGATCCCGTAGGTGCCCGCATCGAACTTCCCCCCGGCATGGAGGGTCGTCAGTACCACCTCGCAGGCGGGCTTGTTCTCCTCATCGTGAAGATCGACCGGAATCCCCCGCCCGTCGTCCTCCACTACGCACGAGCCGTCGCCGCCGATCACCACCGAGATCCGCTCGCAAAAGCCGGCCAGCGATTCGTCGATCGCGTTGTCGACCACCTCGAAGACCAGGTGGTGCAGCCCTTTCGCGTCGGCGGCACCTATGTACATGCCCGGCCGCCGCCGAACCGCCTCGAGCCCCGGCAGCACCGTGATGCTCTTCGCGTCGTAGGCCAGCCTGGGCGTCTTGTTGTTGTCGCTACGTTTCGCTGTGCTCATCGATGCTCTTCCGCCGCGCGGCCCCCCTGGGTACGTCAGGAACGATCCGCGCCGCTCCCCATTTCCGACAGCTCCCCCAACCTCGCCGCGAATCCGCGCTTGACCTTGGCCATCGTCTCGAACCAATCGGCGATATCGAGGAAGCCCTCGGCGCGGGCGGTCCTGGCCATGCTCGGATAGACCGTCTCACCCTCCTCGATCTCGCTGGAGATCAGCGCGTCGAGGTTCTGATCGGTCTCGCCGATCGGCAGGCCGGTGACCGGATCGCCGACCCCGCGGATCAGATCGAGATGCCCTTGGGCGTGAACCGCCTCGGTCTCGGCAAGCTCTCGCAGCAGGCCCGCGGCGTTCGAGCGCCCCTCGATCTCGGCCATAGTCGCGAGATAGAGGTATCGCTGCGCCGAACGGGAAGCAACATCGAAAGCGCGCCTCAATCGCTCGTGGGTCGCCGACCCCTTGAGCTCCGGTGCCTGTCGAATGGCGTCTGTCGTATTCACTAGTTCTCCGAAAGCCCAAGTCTAACCCAATTCGCCTCCAAAATGTTGCAGCCAGGGTAGCTCGGAGCCGTCGGTGGCCACCCATCCTCCCCGACCACGGCAGCGCGCGCGCTTCAGCCGGCGGAGCGGCAACCGATCAGTCAGCCCCACCGCGATCTCCCCCAGGGTCGCGAACCGGCCCCCTTCGGCCCGAAGCAATTCAACGAAACGCTGGAGAGGGCGCGAGTCGATCAGAGCATCCACTTCGGGGTGAGCGCAGTAAATCAAAGGGGGAATAGGGGGGGGAAGCGATACTAGAGTTCTCACCATCCCCGCGAGTGTGGAGGCTCGATCCGCGCTTCCCACGTCTGGCCAGGCGATCAGCTCGTCACAGGTGGGCAGGTTGACCGGGATCTGCGGCGGCCCCTGCTGCTTCCCGCCGCTGTTGACCAGACGTAGCGGCTCCCGCGCTCTGAGATCGCTCGCCCACAAGAGGCCCAGCCCCGAGAGCGCCTCGACCGAGAGCTCCGTCGCCCGCCAGGCCGGCGCCGCCGATCCCCGGGCTTCGATCCCCGCCGAATCGATCGCGGCCCGGCTCGCCTCGAGATCCGCCGCGATCCGCTCATTCGGCCAGCGCCCGATCCGATTCTGCCACGCCCGGTGGTCGTGTCCGTGAAGCGCGACTTCGTGCCCCGCCGCGCCCATCTCGATCAGCGCTTTCGCCACATCGGCCGAGAAGATCGTCTCCGCGGGAAGCAGTGTGCCGGCCACAAGGCTGCGAAGACCGTAGGTGCGCAGAGGATTCACCCGCAGCATCCGCCTCGAGAAGCCCGGCTCCAGCAAAGCGTTCGAGAGCGCGAGCCCGGAGCGGTCGGGACCGGTCGCGACGCACCAGGTCGCGGGAACCGAATGGCGATCGAGAAGCTCTCGCATCGGAGCGAGCGCCTCCGTGGCCGCCCGCCGGCAGCAGATATCGACGCGGATCGCCGCGATGAGGCTCATTTGGGACGGGGCTCTAGAGTTGTGACTTCGGGCCACTGGTATCGTAGCGCGCCCTTCGGCTCCGCTCGCCACAACCGCGCACTCTTCAATTGAAAGCAAGGGTTGCGACAGCGCGGTAGAGATTGAGCCCTTCGCTCTGGGCCGCGAAAAGGTGTTTCGATCCTCGACCGATCCTGATGTTGTTGGTGCTGCTCCCGTAGACATTCATGCCGCTCGTCAGGTGCCCGGTCGAGTCGACGATGCCGGTTCTGAGCGGCCCTTTGCCGGCGTAGTAGAGACCCCCCTCCGGGTCACCGGCCAGAACCAACGCGCTCGTCGCATGCTGCTCGAGCTCGGCGATCAGGAGATCGCCGTTCGGGCGGGGCCGGATGGTGGCGAATCGCGCTCCACTCCCACTGCAGACGAGGAAGCTACCGGCCTTCGCCGTCGAGTACCATTCGATCAGATCGCTTTCGCTGAGCCGCACCCTCGCGTCGCTCTCAGGGGTCCACTCTAGAACAACGTGTTCGAATGTGTCGGCGCAGCTCCCGAAAACCGCCGAATCGGGCTTCCATGTCACATCGAGGTTCGGGTTCTCTAGAAAGTTGATCGTGCGGACCGGCTTGATCTGTGCCGCCAGCGCCGATCGGAGCAGCAACAAGATCCCGACCGCGGCGAGGGTGCGCTGCCAACTACGATTCCCTAGAAGAGCTGAGAGCTGAGAGCTGAGACGTCATGATATTCCCCTTCTTGCTATATGCGTCCAGTTTCCTGCGATCTCACTCGGCCTTCGCCTCGATTCGCGAGTTGTGATCCCCCTCCGGGATCTTCTTCTTCGCGGGTCGGGGTTCGGGTCCTTCATGCGGAATCATAACATGAGGAGCTGAGAGGTTGCCCGATGCCGCGGCTTGGCCGGGATCCGCCACCGGCGGCCGGGATCGGTCGCCTGCCCCGCGACTTCGACGCGATCGACACGCGCCCATTCGCAACCAAGCTCCGGCCTCGCCGCACGCGTTCAAAAGCGTCGGCGCGGAGTATCTTCGTGGATGACAACCGCCGGAGATTACGTCGCAGGCGCGGGCGGGGCCTCGAAATCGCGTATCGCCTCACATTATCCGGACCTCGATCGGCTATGCGGAATCACTCGCAGGGCTGCGGGGCTCGCGGGATGGGAAAATGTCTCACGCGTGTTGGCAGAGAGCGACTGCCCCCCAGCGGCGGATATCGACGCGGATCGGCGAATTGTGTGGGTCATCATGGTTGCGGGGGACTACCGCGCCTCCTCCGCCCGATCCCCGGCACCGCGCGCCTCCTCCGCCCGCCCGGCCAGCCGAAGCGCCAGAGCCAATCGATCCCAAGCATCCACCGAGGTCGCATCGATCTCCACCGCCCGCTGGAGATGGGCGATCGCGGCGATCGCTTCGCCGCGGCGCAGATAGGCGCTGCCGAGGTTGAGACGGAGATCCAAGCCTTCCGCACCGCGATCGAGCGCCGCCAGCCACGACTCGATCGCCGCGGCGTCCCTTCCCAACTCCTGGCGCACGCGCCCCAGCGCGACCAAGGTCTCGCTCCCGGCGGCCCGCAGCCCCGCGGCGGCCGTCCAGATCCGCTCGGCCTCCCCGAGATCGCCGCGCCTGCGGCGGAGTGCGCCCGCGTTGTGGAGCATCCGCGGATCGTTCGGCGTCAGCTCCAGAGCTTGGTCCCATTCGTTCGACGCTTGCTCGAGCCTCCCCGTCTCAGCGGCCCATTCGGCCCTTCGCGCAAGCACCAGGGCCGCGCGGCGCCGCGTATGTCGATCGGGGGAGCGCCGGGCGAGCTCGATGAAGGTGTCGAGAGCCGCCCGCGCGCGGGGCGGCTCGGTGTGCCCGTCGGCCAGCCGGAAGAGCAATCCACGGGGCGAGAGCCGAGAGGCCGGGAACGCGGAACGCTCGAGCGGTGCATGCATGACCGGGCGAGCGCCGGCCGCGTCGATCAACCTCTCGAGCGGAGCAGAGCTCGGCTCGGCGTCGCGCTCCCCGAGCTCATCGCCGAGGCTCGCCAGCGCGCGCTCCATCGCCCACGGGCGCACGACTACGGGCGGATAGACGACCACCAGGTCTTCGCGCTCGCCCGTCGACGCGCGGAACTCCTCGAGCGCGAAGAGGTCGAGGGTGTTGTCGAGCATCACCAGCGACGAGTCGGGCGCGCAGGCCGCCAGGGCGGCTCCGTAGCGATGCGCGTCGTTCCGCCCAGCGAGATCTCTCTCGTTCCAACGAAGCGCGGCGCTCCAGACGATCGCCGCGGCGAGCAAGGCGGTCAACCCCGCGCTCCGCGCCACCGGGCCGCGATCGATCGGAGCGACCACCGCGAGGGCCATAGCCAGAGGGAGCGCCACCGGGAGCAGATAGGCGTCGAGCACCATTCCGCCGCCGAAGCGCAGGGCCAGGAAGATCCCCGCCAACACCGATACGATTAGCACGGGGCGCAAGCTCGGGGATCTCCCTCTCCACAACCGCGGCGCGAGGAGCGTGCCGATTCCAGCCAGGAGCAGCACGCTCCACTCCGGCCCGAGATTCCTCGGCAGGTCGCTCCAGGGCGGGGCTCGATAGACCTCGCCGGCCAACTCCGTGGAGAAATCGGTGGCGCTCAGGTGGTCGATGAACCCGCTCAGTCGATGC
>NYZA01000136.1 GCA_002686955.1 Gemmatimonadota bacterium | reverse complement strand
TCGCTTTAGCAGAGCCGAAGTGCTTGCCGACGAGTTCGGGCGCTCCTTCTACGGCGCGAACACTGTCGTAGTCGCCCCGATCTACCCAGCCGGGGAGCAGCCGATTTCGGGGGTCGACGCTTCGATGCTCGCCGACAAATGTCGCTCATATGGGCACAAAGACGTGCATGTCGCGGGCGAGCTCGACTCGTTGGCCGAAGAGCTCGCGGACCAAGTGAGCTCCGGCGATCTCGTGATAACGCTGGGTGCTGGATCGGTCTGGAGGGTCGGCGAGGCGTTGTTGCATCGCTTGCGCGGGCACGCCAGCGACACGCGGCGAGCTCCACCGGAACCGATCGAGGCTCCAGCAGTCGGTCGATCGGGAGCCACGAGCGCGGCCGACCTCGTCGCAGATCTCGAAGGGGAAGCGAAGGTCGATCATCCAATGACTCGATGTACCTCCTTCCGGCTCGGCGGTCCGGCCGAAGTGGTCTTCATTCCTTCGTCGGAGGCGGCTGCCGCCGAAGCGATCGCCCGTGCAATTTCCGAGGGAGTCACCGTTACCGCGATCGGAGGTGGCACGAATCTTCTAGTCGCGGATCGGGGTGTTGGAGGGATCGTACTCTCTCCAGGGCCCGCCTTTGGCGAGATCCGATTCGAGAACGACGGACGTGTGCTCTGCGGCGCGGCGGCGCCTTTGGCGAAAGTGATGCGACAGGCGATCGCCCGTGGGTGGGTCGGCATGGAAACGCTTGCGGGCATTCCGGGTTCGATCGGCGGTGCGGCGGTCATGAATGCGGGCACGCGCGACGGAGAGATCGGAGAGCTGATCGTGGCCGTACGGGGGGTCGATCGGACGGGCAGATTGATCGAGGTGGCAGGCAAGGACTTGAACTTCGCCTACAGAAGCTCGCAAATCTCGAAGCTGGGGCTGACTCTGCTCGAGATCGAGCTCACTCTCGAACAGGGCGATGCGGTCGCCGCATCGAGACGTGCCTACGAGATTCGCCACTATAGGAACAGAACTCAGCCACACAAGGTCCGCAGCGCTGGATCGGTTTTCAAGAACCCGCCCGGTGAATCGGCGGGGCGGCTGCTTGATCGCTCGGGATTGAAGGGCGTGAATGTGGGCGGAGCACGAGTGTCGGAGGTACACGCGAACTTCCTTACCGCTGAGAAGGGCTGTTCCGCGAGCGAAATCGCGGGTCTGATCGAACGGTGTCGCCAAGCGGTTTGGGACCAGCACCAGATCGGACTCGAGCTCGAGATCCAGCCGTTGGGATTCGATCCTGGCGAGCTTCCCCCGGCTTGGAGTGGCGGATGAGGACGCGCCGGGGCCGCACGTCGCCGATGGCGAGACCGCGCCGTTCGAATCGCAATCGGTTCGGTGCGTTTCGAAAACGAGCGGGGTGGCGAATGCCGAAGGGGGCTTCGGCCTGGCGGCCGAATTCGCGCTCCGTGGCGGTCGCCGGGTTCGTCGTGGCGATCGGAGTGAGCCTTGGCGCGGTCGCGGATGCAGCCTACGAGCCGGTCTCTGCCGAGTTGCGATCGGCAGCTTGGCTGAAGGTGAAGGGAATCACTGTTCGCGGAACTCAATACCTGTCGGTGGGCGATGTGCGGACCTCCCTGCCCGACCTGATGGGTACGAATATTCTTTCAGTCGATGTCGACAGCTTGGCCGCGCACATTTCAAAGCACTCCAGGATTCGAAGTGCGCAGGTATCCCGAAACCTCTTGATGCGATCGATCGATGTTCGCGTCGAGGAGAGAGTCGCGGTAGCATTGGTGTTGACGAATGCGGGCCATCTCGAAGAGGTGGACCGAGACGGAACTCATCTCCCGATCGGACTGGATCGCGTGCCCCACGACCTCGTATTTCTGACCGGAACCGAAGAAGGTGGCGCGTCGGGTATACACGCCGGGATCTCGATCGCGCGGGCTCTCCGCGGCCTGGGTCTCGAAGTGTTGTTGAGCGAAATCGACGTTTCCGATCCGGGTTACCCGGTCGCGACCGGTGTGGATACGGGCACGAGAATAGAGTTCTCGAACAGGTACCCCGTCCAGAAACAGGCTGAGCATCTGGCCGTCGTGCTGGACAACATCTCCGAAAGCGATGTGATGTCTTCGATCATCGATCTGAGGTTTCCAAACGTGGTCGAGGTTCTGCCCGGCGCCCAGATAGACCGGTCCTCGGACTCCGGTCACGAGAGGAAGTGAAGACCGTGCCGCGAAGCGAGAACATCATCGTTGCCCTCGACATCGGTACGACCAAGATCTGCGCACTGATCGGCGAGGCGACAGATGAGAATCAAATCAAGGTCATCGGAGTCGGACGATCTCCGTCGAAGGGTCTGAAGCAGGGCGTGGTCGTCAATTTCGAGGACACCGTCAATTCGATCAGACGTGCCGTGGAAAGAGCCGAAACCCAGGCGGATATGCACGTTGATCGATTGTACGCGGGCATCGCCGGTGAGCACATCCGCAGCACAAATTCGCGTGGTGTGATCGCGGTCTCCAACGAAGACAACGAGATCGTGCGAAACGACGTGGATCGGGTTGTTCAGGCGGCTCGGCAGATCGGTTTGCCACGGGATCAACAGATCATCCACGCGATTCCCCAGGAGTTCATCATCGACGACCAGGGGGGCATCCGCGAACCGGTCGGACTTTCGGGGGTTCGCCTTGAGGCGATCGTCCACATCGTGACCGGCTCCGTGACGAGTGCCGCGAACATCCTCAAATGCGTGCGTCGCGCCGGCTACGAGGTCGCCGACTTGGTTTTGGAACCGATCGCCTCCTCGTATTCCGTGCTCTCGGCTGATGAACAGGAGTTGGGTGTCATCCTGCTCGATATCGGAGGAGGTACCACCGACTACTCGCTCTTCTATCAGGGAGCTGTTCGACACTCCGGTGTCGTGGCGGTGGGCGGAGACTACGTGACCCGTGACCTAGCATACGGACTGCGAACGTCGCATGCGGACGCGGAACTGCTGAAAAAGCGAGCCGGCTCCTGTTTGATCGATGCCGTCGATCCGGACGAGACGGTGATTGTACCGAAGCTCGGCTTGGGGGTAACGGAGCAGATGCGCAACGGCAAACTGGAGCACGCAGTTGGCGTCGAACGGATGATCAAACAACAGATTCTCGCTGAGATCATCTCAGCGCGGATGGACGAGATCCTGAAGATGGTGAGGAGAGAGCTGCGAAGATCGGAGCATTTCGATCTCGCTTCCGGCGGAATGGTGCTCACGGGTGGCGCCTCGCTGCTGCACGGCGTAGCGGAGATGGCCGAGGGCATTTTCGGTGTGCCGGTGAGGCCGGGTGTACCCCATGGTGTCTCAGGACTCACCGAAGGCTTGCTCGATCCCGCCCACGCGACCGGAATTGGGTTGCTTCAATATGGCAATCGTCACAGGGACGCCCGTCTCGACGCGACAGAGACGGGAGAGGGTCTGCTGACGGCTGTCGTCAAATGGACACAGCGCGTAATGGAAAACTGGTTTTGAACCCACACGGGTCCGAAGAGGGAATACATCATGTTTGAGGAAGCACGGGAACAGATGTTGTTCCATTTCGATGAAGCGGAAAAACCGTTGGGAGCCGTCATCAAGGTCGTTGGTGTCGGAGGAGCCGGTTGCAACGCGGTCAATAGAATGATCGAAGGTGGGCTGTCAGGAGTAGAGTTCATCGCGGTGAATACCGACGCCCAAGCCTTGATGAACTCTCGAGCCGACAATAAGATACAAATCGGTGTCGAGTTGACCCGAGGCCTGGGGGCCGGCGGGAATCCAAACAAGGGACTTCTTTCGGCTGAGGAGAACGAAGACGCGATTCGTGTAGCTCTCGACGGCGCCGACATGATCTTCGTCACTTGTGGCGAAGGCGGCGGAACAGGAACGGGCGCCGCCCCGATTGTTGCCGGGATCTCGCGCGACCTCGGTGCTCTGACGGTGGGCGTTGTTACCACACCCTTCCGGATGGAAGGCAAGCGTCGGGCGACCCAGGCCGCTAAAGGTATCGCTTTCCTACGGCAGTATGTCGACACCTTGATCGTCATTCCGAACGAGCGATTGTTGGCACTCGTGCAGGAGAGCGTGACCTTCGTAGATGCCCTGAGGATCGCCGATGGCGTTCTGTATCAGGCCACCAAAGGAATCGCCGATCTGATCACGATCCACGGTGTGATCAACGTCGACTTTGCGGATGTGCGTTCAGTGATGCACGAACGCGGCGATGCACTGATGGGAACCGGTGTTCAATCAGGAGAGAATCGCGCCAAGCGCGCCGCGGAGGAAGCGATATCCAGTCCGCTCCTCGAAGATGTATCGATTTCCGGTGCGCGAGGTGTTCTGGTCAACGTAACCGGATCGGAAACGATGACCTTGATCGATACATCTGAAGCACTAAAGGTGATTCATGATGCCGCGGGTGATGAAGCCAACATCATTCTTGGAGCGGTCGTGAAGCCTGAAATGGAAGATGAGATTCATGTGACGGTTATCGCAACAGGTTTCAACGGCATCGAAGAGATCGATCGCCAAGATGAAGAAGAGGATCTAATTGCGAAACGTCTGGAAGCTGCGTCGGTGCCCCTGCCATCCGAGCTCGAACCAGCCCGAGCGTCGGCGAACGATCGATCTCAGCTGCTTCAACCGGTGGGCGACAAGCAAATCCGAACCGGTAGGGACTTGGATCGTGAGCCACGACGACGCTTGCCTTCACTCGATCTCTCGATTGTCCCGGATCCAAAGGTGGAGATGGGGCGAGAGGGTTCACTCGACACTCCGGCCTTTATCCGCGCGGGCGGAGGGAACGCGACTGGCACTAGCGGCGTGAGGGAATCCGATTCGGAGAATCTTGAGGTTCCGACTTTCGTGCGGCGTCAGATGGACTGAGGCCATCAACGAATCGATTGTCGATGAAGTGGCTTAATTCTACGGTTCGGGCGATGTAGCCGTACTTCAACAACAACCTCTGTACCTCTTCTAGAAGGTCGACTCGTACTCGCGGTGGTGTCGTTACACGTGGCAGGCTCATTCCAGGCACCGTGTGGTTCAGATAGAGCGGACGCAACAACTCCGGATCTCCGGACGCTAGGCCCGTTTCGTATCGAACCCGTCGCACATACCCCTCGACTATGCGGCCGACGCCTCGGGGATTCGACTCGATGATGTCTTTTCTGAATACCAGTAGCCCCTGTGACAGCTCTGGATTCATCCAGTCCATTCTGCGGTGGATATAGCCCGTGCCGGCGGCCGACACTCGATAGATCGTGGTGAAATGGAAGAGACCGCCGTCGATCTCGCCGGTAGCAAGGAGATGATCGATGTCGCCTTCGCTCACCTGACTTCTGATATCGATCTTGCTCTTTACGTCGCCGCCAAGGGTCTCCAGGAACTCCCTGAGCATGATCTCTTCGCCCGGTCCGCCACGGCGTGAGGCCAGTGTGAGTCCCGCGAAATCTCCTGGTCGTTCGATCTTGATGCCGGTGCGAAGCACAATCGCTTTCGCGGGCGTTTCCTTCAGATCGTGCTGAAGGGCCGCGACCGCAACGACCGGTCTACCGGTTACCACGCCCTGTACGAACGAGGATTCCCCCGCCGTACCTCCATCTACGATTCGCCATTCGATGTCGCGAAGCACAGCTACGCCGGATAGTTTTCCGAACTTGCCGGTGTCGCGCATCTTTCGGAGCTTCCAGGAGTCCTTCGGGACCAACGTGTATCCCTCTTGATCCAGGTACTTGCTCAGGAGAACCACGCCGGCGCCGGAGCTCTCCAAGGAGCCGTCCTGAAAGGCCCTGAAAAGAGCGTAGGTCTTGCCACCCAGAAAGAAGCCGAGCCGCAACGGAGGGGCTTCTTGGGCCGATGTCGGCGCCGGAGCAACACCGATCATCAAAAGCGCCAGCAGAGCTCGCGGGCTGGGGTGGGCGAAGGAGGACACGCCCCAGCATACCCGGTCAGCCGCGAACGATCAGTAGCGCAAGACCGGCCCGGCATTCGTCGCGGCGGGCGTAGGGGTGTCGAAGAGCTCCCAGTTGGGCGCGGAATCGGGATATCGGCCGAAGCTCCAATCGCCGTCCTGGTAGCTGAAGGGGATTCGCTCCAGCACGACTGCCGAATCCGCGACGCTTCGGACGAACCCGATCTCTTCCCCGTCGCGGTCCAACTTGAACGTGGCGTGTAAGAGGCCTTCGGCCGGCTCGTTGTCGAGCCAGATGAGCAAATGCTCCCCGGGGCTCATGTCGAGAAGAGGCAGAGCCCACTCGAAGGGATCGTCGTCGAGATCGTCGCTCAGATAGAGGTTCGCCGTGCTGATCACGGAATCGGCGGGATTGACGATCTCGATCCAGTCCTCGAACTCCCCCTGCTCGTCGGCGATGATCGAGCTGTTGCTCGCGCAGAACTCGTTGATGAGCAGAGAGCCGAGCGGATCCCCTAGCGCGTAGATCGTGGCGGTTCCGGAAGCCATGCGTGGTCCGGCTCTCCGCTCGATCGGAGTGAACACCAGATCGTAGCGGCCGGCGTTTTCCGGCAAGAAGTTCACTGGAATCTTCCCGCGCCAGCTCTTGGTGACGCTGTCACCGGCCGCGAGCCTCTGTATGGGCACGATATCTACCGGTTCATCGAACCACCATACTCCGCCCGGCCCCACAACATCCACCTCGAGATCGACATTGATGCTCGACCGCCAGTTGTTCACAACCAGCAGATCAACCCACACGTCTTCCCCCTCGTCGAAGATCTCCTTCACGGTCGTTGGGACGACGGTGACCGGGTCGCTCCATAGATTCGGCGAACCGAGAGTTTCTTCCAGAAGGACGCGTACGCGACCGTAACCGTCGGGAAAGCGACCGATCGACGGATCTCCCGGTGAGCCGAAAACGCGCAAGGAATCGACGACAAAAGTGTCTTCAGGAGTGGCGACGGTCAACCCGACCCAGCTGCCTCGTTCCAGCCTCTCTGGAAGGTCGAGCGCGAGAATCTCATCCTCGGTGAAGTTGTGGGCCGGAATCGGCCACTTTTGCGGCAAGTCGGTGTCGTTGCTGAGATAGAAACCGGTAGCGGAGAGCGGCTGTACACCTCGATAGTGCAACTCGACGGAGCCGCGGGTCGCCGCGTCGTTGGCGGCCTCCGAGACTTCGTGGTTCGCGATCTCATTGATGGTGAGGTCGACCCACAGTGGTGGCATCAATTCGTCGATCGATGCGCGCAAGTACGTCTCTCTCTCTTCGAGGAACTCCCGAAGGTCGTCCACGGAGTTGTGGAATCGAACGTTGTGCTCCCGAGTATATTTGGCAACATCGATTTCCGCGTCGGGGATAATCGTCGTCATCAGCTGATCGAACATATCGAGGACCTGAGTTGTAGCAAGTGGTCCGTCGAGCGACTCTTCCAGATGCACCAAGTGACGGCGCATCAGAGAAGGAACCGACAACATTCTATCGATCAACAGGCTCCACTGGCCCGTGTCGTTCGGGTGTTCTCGGTTCCCGTAGTTCGCGGGATCCGCAACATCATGGAAAACATTGTCCATATCCCACGCCAACATCTTCCATGGTCCGCCCGCACGGTCGCGATAGAGCATCTGATTGTTGCACAGGTAATCGTGATTACCGATGAAGATCTGACCAGAGTACCAGTTCAAGACCTGATCCAGATCGAAAGTTCCGCGAACCCATTCTTCGAAATCCCCATCGGATGTTGCGTCCAGCTCATGCATCAGCCGAATAATGTCGCGGCGATAGAGATCATCCGCGTTCGTGTTCTCGTATCGTTGAATGTAGTCGTCGACGCGATCGGCGTTGGCGCATATCTGCGTTGCCTTGTAGCATCGCCCATGAGGGTCGAGCCCGATCCGCTCGAGGTAGATCTCATCCGGCTCCTCGACATAGTTGAATATGCCGGCATAGGCATCATTGAGCATCAGTCGCCATGGGCTCGTCTGGTATGCCGGGTGGCCGATAGCCGCGAGGATCTCGTTTGAAAGTGTCTCTTTTGCGAGCGTTCGATCGACGAAGTTCGCCGACAGCGATACTACATCGGATCCGTTCACGTCGAGGCCGACATCGATCCTGAACTTGTACGATTTCTTGGGCAGCTCCAACGCATTGTAACCCCTGAAATTCACCTCTCCGGTTCGGCGGATGCCGTCAACCCACAGGTCCGCGGATCTGCGCACTTTTTGCGGCAGAGTTGCCTCTAGCTCACGCAGATCTTCGGGATCGACATAAAGCTGGGCGAGGCGAAGAGGAGACGAGCCCGGGAGCGGCAGGGCGCCGAGGTTTCGAAGTGTCGCGGCGGCGCTGGGCCGCCCTCTGGAGTCGAGCGCCTGAACTAGTAGCGTCGCTGTGGAATCGCCGGGGACGACGGCAAAGGGGGCATAGCGATCGCGCAACAAGGCGGCGTGTCTGCCGTGATCGAGCAGAGGGACGCGGTATCCGGCGAGATTCACTTGGGTCGCGACGTACCAAGTCAGAAGCGCCCCTCCGTAGGTCGGTCGCACATTGAGGCCGAAGGGGGCCGGCAGAGGGTCGTTCGGGACGAAGGGCACGAGAGCGATTCCCGCGAGAGTAGAGCCACCTTTCAGGCCGATGATCTCGACCAGGGTCGTCGTATCGGTAACCGAGACCACCCTGCGGATATCGAGGCTACGGCTCTTACCAACCTCCTTATAGATATCGAGATTCGAAACGACCGTACGCCCGTCGATTCGAGCTTCTACGATTCGTCCCTCCGGTCCGTTCGATTCCGCATCGACCCAACGCAGAGTGAGCTCATGCATACCCGGAGTCGTCTCGAACATATAGCTGTGATCGCCAGTGCGTACCGTCTTGTAGAGTCGGTGCTCTACCCATCCCCAATCGTGGTGCAAGCCCAGACCTTCCCAGGAGAGGGAATCACCGCCGATATGGCCCCCGCCCGAACCCGGGGTGTAGGGTTGGTCGGGAGCGTAGTAGATGCCGTCGTTCACCTCGTAGCCATCCGGGCTGCCGCAGTTGAAAGCGACCGTACTCTTGGCTGCCGTCGCCGCGACGAGAAGAGCAAATGCCAACGCAACTATTGACATCGATCTGACCTCTAGAACAGGGGTAGCCCCCCGGCATTGCCGGGGCCACCGTAGGCTCCGATATCGGCCCGTTCTCCATCCTGAAAGCCGGCGGGCCACCAAGGGAATTGGTCGTGGACGGCATCCGATAGCTCGGGATCTCCGGCATCGATGCACGGGGAGGACCGACGGGGATAGAAAAAGCGCTTCGCCGCGAGCCGAGGCGCCTGATCGATGTTGCCGACTCCGGTCCACGCCCCTTCGACGTTGGAGTAACGCACGACCAAGGGGCCGGATTGGGAGATCAGCTCCTGGGGCGCGTCGTCCCAGAGGATCGAATTGTCGATCGACACATCGGTTGAATCGAAGAAGGCTCCTCCGCCGGCACCGGCCGCACTGTTTTCAGTGAACGTGCAGTTGGAAATGAGGAGCGAGTCGGTTCCCAACGCGTATGCTCCGCCGCCATCCATATGGGAGATGTTGGCGGATACGAGGCAGTTCATGAGTCCGATCGAGTTCGCGCCATCGCAGATCAATCCCCCGCCCCGTCCCCCGGATCGGTTGCCCCTGATCCGTGTGTTTCGAATCGACAGATCCGATCCCTCGATACAACGCAGACCTCCTCCGCCGGCCATCGCGACGTTGTCGGCGATCGAGCAGCGTTCGATCGAGGCGGTCGCTGTGATGAGGAAGACGCCTCCCCCCCCGTCCGATGTCGCATTCCCGTCGATGGTGCAGTCGATCAGTGTCGCCGATAGATCCCGAGCGTAGAATCCCCCGCCGCTGAGCGCGCTGCTGTTGTCCGAAATCGTGCAATTCGTCAACAACAATCCCGTTCCTCCGCCGCAATTGAATCCTCCTCCCCGGCGCACCTCGGCACGGTTGCCCGAGATGACGCAATCGGTAAACACCAGCGCCCCACCGGTGGTGGCCCTGACCCCGCCTCCCTTGTCTGCGACATTGTTGCTGATCGATGTGCGGGCGATCGTGGCGAAGGAGTCGCCGAAAAACACGCCGCCCGATGAGTAAGCGCTGTTCTCTTCGATTGTGCAATCCTCCAAAGCTGGAGAGGACTGCGTGAAGAAGAGGCCTCCGCCGTGGGCGTTCTCGGATCGGGCCACGTTCGCGGTGATCGTGCAATTCCTGAAGATGGCCGATGAGCCTTGTGCATAGACACCGCCGCCGTGTCCGTCGACGCCGACCGCGGTGTTCCCTTCGATGGTGCAATTCTCGATCGTGGGCGATGCCTCGGAGAGGTAGAAGCCCCCACCACGGTGATCCTGACCATCGGCCGTATTCCCTTGGATCGAGCAGTTAGTGATCGTCGGCGAAGAGCGACGGCAATAGATCCCACCTCCGCGCTCCGAACGTCCGCCGGTAAGGGTGAAGCCCATCAGCATCGACTCCGCGTCCTCCCCATCTTCGAAGCGAATTCCTCGACCGCCGCCCATCGCATCGATGATGGTCACCGAGGGTCCGGCCTCCGAGAGCAGCGTGATCGCCTTGCCCTGGAACGAGATACCGGCCGTGTCGCCCGGAACGTAGGTTCCAGGCGCGACGAGGACCGTGTCGCCGGGAGCGGCAACCGCGATGGCCTCCTCGATCGACTCGAGCCCCGAAGGGACCATGATCGTGGCCGCGAGAGCTGTTGGGGGGCAGCCCAGCGCGACCCATAGTCGCACCTTGGCCCATCTTTCGACCATTTGCTTTCTTCTCCGAGCTGTGCCCGATCGTCTGCTACGTGTCCCAAGTCACCGTAACCGAGAAAGCGTGGAACCGCCACCCGATCAAGGAATCGAGCGGGTCGGTGCGGCGACGGGCGCCTAGTAGCGAAGCACAGGATCGGCGTTGGTCGCCGCCGGCGTAGGGGTGTCGAAGAGCTCCCAGCTCGGGGCTGCATCGGGGTAACGCCCGAAGCTCCAATCGCTGTCCTGGTATCCGAGGGGGATCCAGTCCAAAACCACGATCGAATCAGCGGCATCTCGAACCAGACTGAGCTCTTCCCCGTCTCGATCCAGCTTGAAGGGCGCGTGCCAGGGGCCCTCGGTCGGCTCGTCATCCAGCCAGATCAGCAAACGCTCTCCCGGATCGAGATCGATCGCCGGCAGAGCCCACCCGAGTACTTCTTCGTCCTTGTCATCGCTCAGATAGAGATGCGCGGTGGTGATCGTCGTATCGGCGGCGTTGGCGATCTCGACCCAGTCCTCGAACTCTCCCCTTTCGTCCGCGACGATGGGGTTAGAATCGAGCAGGAGCAGAGCCCCCCCCTCACTTCAGTCGTGATTGGGAGTGCCACGAGAGATGACCAGCAGATCTTGTCCGCGCACGATGGCGGCGACTGCCGCGTGCTGTGTCTGGGCGATCGCCCACGCCGATGGCGGCGCCGTGAATGCGCTAGAGGGATTCGCCTCGTGCTCGCTGGTGCGTGCCGACACTCTCCTGGTTCCACCGGGACGCCACGAGCTGCTCTCGGATGTGGAGATCGACAGCACCACGACGGTCGTGATCCGCGCCGGTGCGACGCTCGCGATCGGGCCGGGAGTCGGGATTCTGTCGCGCGGCCCCCTTCACGTACTCGGCACCGAGGCGGAACCGGTGATCTTCACTTGGCTCGTTCCGGGCTCGGTCTGGGGCAGCGTAGCGATTGCCGGCGAGACGGCCGGCGGATCGGTCCTGCGGCACTGCACCTTCGAACATGGAAGCAGCAAGCTATTCGCCGACAGCCTGGGAGCGAGCGGCGCTTTCGTGTCGTATTTCGCCGACGTATCGCTCACTTCTTGCACATTTAGCGACAACACGGGCGGCGATGGACTGAACGTAAAGTACGCGCGCGCAATTGTAGAAGATTGCACTTTCATTCGCCAATTGGATGCAATCGATTTCGACAGTCCCGATAGCTGTGAGATCGTTCACAGTCGGTTCTATGACTGCGAAGATGATGCCATCGACCTTGGCGGTCCTCGGACCTCTTTCACTGCTTGCCGTTACAACGTGGTCGAGAATGCGCAAGACAAGGGATTCTCGGTGCAACGGGTTTCCGCGTTGATCGAGAACAACATCGTAGTCGGGGGCCACACAGCCTTAGCCATCAAGGACGGTGCGGATCCGATCGTCGGCAACAACACCTTTGTATCGAATTCGTTCGGAATACGGGCTTACGAGAAGGATCCCGGCGGCGGAGGTGGGCGCGGAACCGTGATCAGCACGATCATTTTCGATTCCGACACCGCCAGCGTATATCTCGATAGTCTCTCGACCACTGCGCTCAGCTACTCCGACATCGAGAATGGCTGGACCGGCGAGGGAAACATCGATTCCGATCCAACTTTTGCAACCTATGGCGGCATGGATCACGTGCTCGCGCCCGGATCGCCCTGCATCGACGCGGGCGATCCTCTGGCCGAGGACGGGATCGACTGGCCGATGTGGTATCCGAACGGCCCCAGGGCGGACATGGGTGCCTTCGGTGGACCAGGCGCTGACGGCTGGCTGCAGTGAAGATGAAGGGAAGTATGAAGAACCGCGCAGGCACCGCTATTGCCTCTCTTGCCGCGCTGGCACTATCCCAGCCATGTTCGGGCCAGACCACCGCCGCCGTGGCGTGTGGATCGCCCGTGGATCTCGTCCTCTCAGACGGCTCGGTCTACGGCGCGGATCAGATCTACACGGGGAACAACGGCTACGGCGCGATCGGCGGATTCACGGGGGAGGGGCTTTTCGACGTGCTCGAGGATGGCCGCCCGCAGGATGAGCTGGCGCTCTACCAGGAGCAACGCGCCGGCGCGTCCGGCTACGTCTTGGAGGTTCCGAACGGCGTCTACGAGCTCACCATTCACATCGCCACCTATCTGCGGGACGGAATCGGGATCGCTCCACTGAGCTTGGTCGCGGAGTCGGACACAGTAGTAGCGGCATACGACTACATCGCCGAGTCCAGCAAGGGAAGGCCGGTGGATATTCGGGCGCTCGTGACAGTGGGAGACGGCGCCTGTGATATCGATCTGGCCAGTCAGGGCGGCGATCACGACATCGCGGCCATCGGATTGCGCCCCGCCGACCTCTTCGATTCGAGCGCGCCCGCGGCTCCCGATTCGGTCGTGGCGCTCGATACGTACGGCGGAGTGCTGCTGCGCTGGACCCGTGCTGGAGAGACCGATCTCGTGGGCTACCGGGTTCTTCAGCGGGTGGCGGGCGGCTGGCGCACCATTCACGACACTCGACGGATCGCCACGTGCGTCGTTCCGACCGATACGACGACCCACTATGCAATAGTGGCGTTCGATCTATACGGCAACGAATCCGACACCACCTTCTCCCTCCCGGCGGGGCCACGAGATCGATTCGATTCGTTGCTACCTAGATACGAGATTTTCCTCGATCCCCTCGACCTGACGCTCTTGGACGAAGACCCTACGGCCGATGTCGATGTACCCGGGCTTCTGGTCGCCGACGGCATTCTCATCGATCCGGTCACCCTCTCATACCGCGGAAAATCCTCGCGCTGGTACCCGAAGAAGTCGTGGAGTATCGACCTCGATGGCTTCATTCTGCACGGCTCCGACGATCTCATCATTCGATCGAACTGGGATGATCCGACAATTCAACGGGAGCTGCTTTCGGTCGACCTGATGGAGCGCACCGACCTCGCGCACACACGTGCATTTCCGATCCGACTCGAGCACAACGGCGAGTATCGCGGCGTCCACATCGAGATGGAGCGGGTGGACGAAGCCTTCGTGGCGCGCCAGGGTTGGAGCCCAGCGGGTCGACTCTACCGCGTTGACGCATCGCTGGAGCGCCTCGACGGAATCGAAGAGTATCGCGCTCTCTACTCCCCCAAGCTCGCCGACGACTGGGACCGGGCCGACATATTGGAGCTCGTCGAAGGGCTCGAGAGGATTCCGGATGCCGACATTTTGCCATGGCTCGAGGAGCGAGTCGACATGGAGCAGTTCCTCGGCGTAGTCTGCCACCAGATCGTGAGCGCCAACCGCGATTGGGCGTCGGACGACTATTATCTGTATCGAGAGGGACCGTCGTCCCCCTGGAAATGGGTAGCATGGGACGTCGGAGAGAGCTGGTCGGCGATGTCACTCTCCCTGCCGATCGTTTTCGGCACCGAAGCGTATCCGGAGTGGGACGGCGAGTGGAATCGCCTCTGGAACCGGGTCGTGGGCATCCCCCCCCTCATGCGTCGCTACACCGAAACGCTTCGTTCCTATCTCAACCAGCATCTGGCGGCGGACACGATCGCGGCGGTCCTTGACGCTCGTGTCGCCGAGATGCGAGCCGATGCGCTGCGCGATGTACACAAGCGTGGCCTGGAGTTCGTGGGGCCATACGAGGCAGAGTTGGCCAATATCGAGACATTTATCGATGGACGAAGAACCGAGATCGATCTCCAACTCCCACTCGTCGAGCCGCCGGAGCACGTTCTGATTCAGATTTCCGAACTGATCCCCGGCGCCCAAGATACCGTGGTGGCCCTCGAAGTGCGAAACCTCGCTTCCCGCCCATTCGCGTTCGTGGACTTTGCGATTTCAGACGATCCCGGCGATCCTCTGCGTTGGTCGCTGCCAGCCGATACAATCCTCGCCCACGGTCTTGCTTACTTCACACTCCCTTCACCGATCGCCGCGGGAAGCTGGGTAGGTCTCGGGCGGGATGTCGGTGCGCCGCAGGGTACGATCGTCGATTCGGTGACACTTCCGGCCCAACTGAGCGGCATCAGAAGCTACGGACGCTACCCCGACAATTCGTTGCGATGGCGTCAGCTCGATGGACGGACTCCCGGAACGACGAATCAGTGGACACAGCCGATTCAGCTGGAGCTGGAGCTCAGCGACCAGGTGGTGGCCGAAGGAGACCCGATCGAGGTGACCATTGAGCTCACCAACGCAGGCCCCGATCTCGTTCGAGGCGATGTTGTCTTGGAATTGAGAACCTGGGATGGAATCCACCATTTGGATTCCGCCCTCTACGCGCGACAGCTCGTGCTGCCTCCGGGGCGGATCATCTCGCGCGCGCTGAACACCTTTGTACCCTCCGGCCTGGGCGATCCTTATGGCTATCGACTCGACCTGCGTTTCTTGGTGAATGGGGACGACGAATGGGCGTCGATCTCGCGAGAGGTTTTCCTTGAAGGTCCCCCGGTCGGCTTCCCCGTGATCAACGAGCTAGTGGCGATTAATGACACGACATTGGCCGATGAGGCCGGAGAGTACGACGATTGGGTCGAGATCCTCAATCCGACGAGCCAACAGATGGTGTTGGACGGACTCTATTTGACCGACGATTTCTCGGGCGCCCCACAGCGCTGGGCCATTCCGACCACGACTCTCGCTCCCGGGGCCACGCTCATCATCTGGTGCGACAACGATCTCGCGCAGGGCACCTACCACGCCTCGTTCAAGCTCGGTGGCGGCGGTGAGGAGGTCGCGCTGGTTTTTGGTGCCTCGTACTTGATCGACCGGTGGGTTTTTGGGCCCCAGACGGCCGATATTTCGATTGGCCGCTATCCCGATGGACAGGCAACGTGGGTGACTCTGGATGCGCCCTCACCCGGCGCACCCAACGTGTATTCCCCCCGCTGACGCCTACTCTACCTCTACCGGGAAACCGCCGGCCGCCTCCTCCGTCGGGAAGTTGCCCGCGCGCACTTCGTAGGTGTAGCTTCCGGCCGCCGCACCAGGGGGCACGCTCTGATGGAGTCCCGTCCCCGCTACTCCAAGGCCGCCCAACGTGACCGAAAGGGGGCCGAGAACCGGCGACACCTCTCCACCCAAGGGCAGAAGGGCGGCTGTCCATGCGTTCCGTGCTTGGGCTGTCGTGTTCCTGTTGAGGACCGCGCCGTAACAATCGAAGTTGCCGCCCGGAGCGACCGTCACAGGGGGATCATCGGGCACTCCCACCGCTACCCAACCTCCGCCGCCGTTGTGGGCAATCGGTGTGGGCGATGCCAGTGTGACGATCGTGCCAGCACCATCGACATCTCGTCCTTCCGAAATATCGGTGGCCTGAGGCCCGAAGTCGGTTTCGTCCAGCGCAATATTCGCCATGTAGCCTGGCGCATGAAGCCCGATGTGCTCACCGGATGCCGAGAGCTTGAAGTTCGTATGCAGGCCCGGATCGCCATCGTCGCTGTCGGCCCAGACGAGCAAGTATCCGCTCGAATCGATCACGGTTCCATCGGGGAAGCGCCACTTTTTCGTATCCGCCGCGTCGTCGGTGAGGTAGAAGCCCGATAGATCGACATCGAAATCCGCCAGATTGACGAGCTCGATCCAGTCCTCGAATTTCAGCTCTTCGTCCTGGATGGTCGTGGCGTTGTCGGCCATGAACTCGTTGATACGAACCGCGGTGATGCCCACGAAAACCTGGTGATTCCGTGTAGTGCCCGGTGCATCGGGCGGGCGAAGGGTGCCTGCGCCGTGCTCATCCACCGCCTCGACATAGTAAGAGATGGTCTCACCATAGGGATGGGCCGGAACCGAACAGGTGTAGAGATCGCTGTCGAGGACCATCGGAACCGGCGTGAAACCGACACCGTCATCGTAGTAGAGCGTGACCGTGACCGAATCGCCATCGTCCTCTTGAACCTCGGCGGTCACCTCGATGTTCTGCCCGGGGGAAGGGAAGCCAACCGAGGCGTCGGTGTCCCACACGATCGGTGGTGCGTTGTCCGGATTCGGGCCCTCCGGTGTCGGGACGAGGTAGCCTTTCTGGGGAGCGCCGTCCGTGCGCCGTCCCCAGGAAACGTCCGGTGCCTGATCGGTGAAGCTGAGGATGTCGACTACGAATCCGATATCGTCGGTGAGGGTCAGGGTCTCGCCACCGCTGTTGAGGGCGAAGGGCCCGTGCAGGGGTCCCTGAGGAAGGTCGCCGTCCGCCCAAAGAAGCAAATACCCGCCCGCGGGCACGATCGCGGCGCCGGGCAGGGGCCACTTGTACGGGACGAGGATGTTGTCGGTGAGACCGTAGCCATCGAGGGAGATCGGTGCCGCGCTGGAGTTGTAGACCTCGATGTAGTCGTCGAATTGGCCGAAGCCATCGGCGATGGTCGTGACGTTGTCGGCCATGGCCTCGTTGAGAAAGATGTTGCCCGCCAGAGCGGCCGGCGGTTCAGCCGAGACGTTCGAGGCCGGAATGAGAGCGACGAGCAGAGTAGAGGCGAGCGGCATGCTTGAGCCCTTCTTGTTCAGATCTTGAGACGGCTGTTCACTATAACCCCCTCTATGCAGCCCTATATAACCCTCCGCGAAAGAGATGTCACGCGCCCTGCGACCGAGAGCTCAGCTCAGGCTATGATCTTCGCGGGCGGCATTCGGTGGGGCGGAGGATTCACATGGCGATTCGAGCACTTCTCCTTCTTGCGATTCTGGCCGGGACCGGCGGCCGAGGGACCGCGACGCAGATCGACGGCAGCTATGTGGCGAGCCTCGGGGGCGAGGCGATCTCTCTCGAGTTGCAGCGGAATGCTAGCGGAGGATTGTCTGGGACGATGGGCGGTGGCGGCATGATCTATCGGGTTCAGGCTCAGATGGTATCGTCGAAGATCAGCGGGGTGATGACCGCGCTGGGAGAGCAGCTTCCCTTCACCGGCAGGTTCGAGAACGAAACGATCACCCTGGTTTTCTTGGCGGGGGATGCGGCGGGGGGGGAGCCGAACGCCGATTCCGAGACCTTGGTGTTCGTTCGCTCGACGAAGACGATCGATGGCGGTGGGACGGCCGAAGGGGCCTCGGCGGAGATGCCGAGCCCATTGCACGACGAGGGAAAGGTGGTCATCAACGGGGGCACGCTGGATCGCGCGCGGATCGAGGAGATGACCCAGGCGTATGGGGCGCCTCCCCGCCCAGGAAACTACTGGTACGACGCCAAGAGCGGACTCTATGGTGTCTGGGGCCACCAGGCATTCGGCTTCATGCTGCCCGGTCATACCCACGGGAAGCTCGACCCCCGCGCTTCCAGGGGCGACACCAAGGTATTTGTAAACGGCCGGGAGCTCCCTCGGACGGAGTGGGCGATCTGGAGCTCGCTTCTCGGCTATCCGATCATGCCGGGTTCATACTGGCTCGATGGCAACGGGAACACGGGATACGAGGGATTCCCGCAGCCAACCGACAATCTCTATCTCGCCGCACAGCGCAATGCCGCTGGAGCCAGAGGTGGGAGCGGCGGTGGAGACAACTTCTGGTCGTCACGTTTCAGTGCAGGCAACTCCGACTCGGGCAATACCCGAGGCTACGTGAGCGTCCCGGGCTACGGACCCGTCGGCTACGGTTTCTGATTTACTCATAGGCCTGAACCAGGCTCACCCCTTGGAAATAGTGGCGCATGATCTCCAGGTGCCCATAGCCGCGCGATGCCATCACCGCGGCTCCGATCTGGCATAGACCTACGCCATGACCCCAGCCGGCACCATGCAATATGAACGCATCGGGACTGTCCGGATCGCCTACCGTCTCCGCAAGGAACGCGGAGCTCCTGAGATGGCTGGGCGAGAGCAGGCGACGAATCTCCAGCTCCTTGCCGACCACGATCTCACCGCGGTCTCCAGTGATGCGCACGCGCACCAATCGTCCTGAGGTGCCTCGCTCCACCGGCTCCAGGCGTAGCGGGCGGCCGATGTCGATATTTCCCTTTTCGCCGAGAAGGCGTGCCAGCTCATGCACCTCTCGTCGCTCTCGCCAGCGATAGAACTCTGTCTCGATATCGGAATGGGGTAGGAGCGCGCGGAGCAGATCTGAATCGTCGCAATTGCAGAACGAGGGAGGAGGATCGGTGAGAAAGCGACGAAAAACGGATTCGTCGGAGAGCGAAGGCGTTGGCAGCTTGCGATCCGCTGCATCGCCGATCGGGCTCAAGTAAGGAATATCTCGATCCTGCCAGGCAGCACGATAGGCCTCAGTGACCCCACCACAGCACTTCGAGAACCGGGCATCACAGACCTCGCCGCCATAAACCAGCACGCTTCCTCGTGTGTCGTCGATCGCTCCGCTCACGGAGTCCGGCATGATTCGCCCCATGCCTTGATAGCGCTGACAATGGTCATCGGCGCAGACCATGAAATCGGCATGAGACTCGCGATCGTAGATTCGGATCATCTCACCGCGCCGACTCGCGACGGCGCCGGTCGATGGCTTAGGCGACAATTGTGCAAGCAGCCAGCTTCGAGAGACGATTGCGTGTGCCCGGATCAACTCGATTGGCGAACTTGCGCTCATCTCGGAGCAGACCACGGAACGTAAGTACGTCTCCAAAGGCACCTCGTTGACTACAGTGAGGCGACCGTCGCTCCCGTAGCACAGCCTCAGTGCGCCGCAAAACGTCTGCAGCTCGGTCTGTTCCCAATGGAATCCGATACCGATGGTGGCTTCGATCTCGAATCGTGATTCCAGCTCCGACAGCGGAATGAGATGAAGCTCGCGACCGGTTGCGAGTGGATCGCCGTCCATTGATGCTGGAGCGATGGAGAGGACTCCGCCCGTTAGCTTGACCTCATAATTGCCGGCCGGCGCGCGCCGCCCACCCAGATCGAATCTGCCGAGCAGACGCAACCGGATCGCTTTCGCATTCGACACGAGCCCAACGCTCAGATCCGGTTCGCGTGCCGGCAGAAATGTCATCGAAGCTCCCCCCACCATTCTTCGAAGCGGTCCTTGTCGAGTGTGACCTGATCGAAGATCTCTCGCACTTGACCTGCGTCGATTCGCTCGAAGTCCCGCGCGTGCGGAAGCACTACTACGCCCGCCATCTCCATGGCGCCCGGACTCACGAGCAGCCGCTCCTCGCTCTCGGCGAAATAACAGTCCGGCCGGTGACGGTCGCGGGGAAAGAAGAACACTTCGTAGGCGTCACCGCGATACCGGCCCAAGAGGTTCAGCATCGGTTCGTCGTCGGAGTCGTTGATCGTTGCGAGCTCCTTGATCGCGAGGCGCAGCTTCCGCTCTGCTTCATCCGCGTCGGGTGTGCGCAACACAACGGCCCGTCGGCCAAGGCTATCCACTGCTGTCCACCTTCCCTTGGATCGGCCGCGTTCGATTGCGGTTTCGATGGGCGGGTGGGGAATGTGCCCCGTCTGGAAATGGAAATGATCGGGCGCGGATGCTCCGCATCGGGGACCGTTGTAGATAGCGAGGTGTTCCCCCCCGATCGCCTTCGACAAGGCCAGGAAGTCCGGAAGCCGTCCATCGATAGCTTGGGCTTCATGCGCCCTCGAGGGAATCGAAATATGCTGCGGAACAATGGGGTACGGGTTTGGCAGGAGGAAAAGATCGGAGCCGAATCCGATCGCCCGCTCCTGCTCTGGGAGATTGTGCTCACAGAGGAAGCAGGGCCTGCTTGCGACCGATGCGGTGTCGACCTTTGCGCTGACCGAACCGTGTCTACCAGGATTCTCCTGTGCGATAACACTGTCGGGGCCATCGACGAGCCTTCGAACACGAGCCCCCGCAAGTGTGGCTTCGTTCTCTCGGAGAAGTTGCCAGTCTCGGCGTTGCTTTCGGAAGAGCATGTCGATCGCCGCGTCGATCCGATCGCTGGGTGAGTGGCGCGCAATGAGGCGCTTCTCCCAGCTCAAGCCCGACCTCTCTGCCTGGCCACAATCTCCAGGCTCCTTAGCCGATCCTTGTAGGTGGCGTACCGATTGGCTATATCGAGGGGCAGATCGGCGTCGGTGTTGCCTTCCCAACGGCGGCACCAGTAGAGCGAGTCGTAGATGCGGGCGATCCGGTAGCGCCGCGAGAGGGCGAGCATCACGCTGTAGTCCTCGCCGTAGCTGACGTTGGGGAATCCTACTGTCCGCAGGGTCGGGACATGATAGGCTCGTGGCGCTCCCAAGCCGTGAACGCGCAAAGCGTTGTTATGTCCGTTGGCGTCCGTCCATTCGCGATGATCGACGAGCCCGGGCGGAAGGGGTTGCAGATCGAAGTCCACGGTCGTGTAGGCGCCTATCAGTGCCGCGTACGGCCCTTCGTTCAGCTTGGCGACGATGCGCGCAAGAACGTCGTGGCCGTGGTAAAGATCGTCACTGTCGAGCTGCACCGCGTAGCGACCACAAATCTCGGAGTGGATGGCGTGGTTCCAACACCCGCCGATGCCAAGATCGCGGCGTTCCGGGATCAGCTGGACGATCTTCCGATCATCGAGCGCCAAATCGGCGATCGACTCGGTTGTGCCGTCGGTGGAGTGGTTGTCGACGACGATCACGTTGAATGAGAAATCGGTCTTCTGCGCCGTGGCGCTTCGGATCGCGTCTCCTATGGTCCGAGCTCGATCTCGTACGGGAATCACGACGCTTGCCTCCACCGGAAAGGTGGAACCGCCGTCGACGAGTGGGCGTTCGGTCGCTGGGAGGCAGGCCCCGAGTCGCTTCAGGTGTTCGGTTGCGACTCTCTCCATTTCCAACTGGTAGTCGCGCCGAGCCGGATCGACATAGTCGAAGATGCTCTCACCGGTGGCGCGGGCGTCGATGGCCTTCCGCCAATAGAGCGGTTCCGGGAGATGAAGAACCGGACCGCTTTCCGAGGCACGCAGCCGCAAATCGTAGAATGCTCCGTGGTTTAGCCCCTTCGCCATCCGCGCTTCCGCCTCGCTCATGGCAGCGCCCGAGAAGAGGAGCACCGATCCGAAGTCGAAATCGTCGCGGATGCTCCCGGTCTGGTAGGCGACCAGCGGGTGCGAGAGCGATTCCCCGTCGGGCAAGATCTCCGTGTAGTCCCCATATGCGATCGCCCCGCCGCCTTCATGCAGAGCGCGCGCGAGACGGGCGATTCCATCCTCCGGCAAGCGCGGAGCACCGGGCAGAATCCACAGAAGATCGGGCGAGCCTTGTTCTCGATGCCACTGAGCGACCTTCGCCAAGGTGTCCGATGTCCACAGCTGGTTCGCTGTGACGCGGTCATCACCCCCGCCGGCATCGTCCTCCGCCGGCACGACCTTGCAGATCGCCGCGATCAGGGGCGATCGCCTCAGATCATTGAGCGTGTCATTGAGCACTTCGCCCGGAATCTGGGTGACAACCGCTGCAATCGATTTCAACTAGCGATCCTCCTGACAAGAACTTCGCTCACCGCGCTCGCGGTCCATCGGGGAGATCGGCCAGAAGCGCCGACGCTCTATCGAGCATCTGCGATACCAGTGTGGTGGGCGGCTGTGCATCTGAAGCACCATAGGCTCGCTCAACTTCGATCGCACTAGCCAAGAGGGCCGCGGCATCGAAGCTCACCAACCCCGCCGGTAGCAACACTTCGTGAAGGAGCCGCGTAGGTGGCAGCTCTTCCGCCCCTTCGGGAGCCACCGCCCGAATCGCCGCTTCGAGCGATTCGCGTACGCGACCGAACGCTTCGCCTGGGATCCCCGCGTCGACCAGTGCATTGGCCGCCGCCAGCTTCCTATAGGCATTACGGAACAACCCTTCGGCCGCTCTTTCGCCTTCGCGTCTCTCCTGTTCCGTTCGAGGCGGCGCCTCTTTGCCCTCACTCAGATCGTCGTCGCGTGCCGCGTCGAGCCTCTCCTCAGCGTCGGGTGGGAACGATTCGGGGTCGAGCGTTTCCAGAACGGGGCGAATCGCCCTCAGCAGGCCCGGAACGGAATCGAGCTCCGTCGCCATCGCATTCTCCGAGAGCACCTCTTCGAAGAGCTCCTTCTTCCGCGTCAAACTCCTCTCGATTCCCGTTTCGATAGAGCGCTCGGAGATCAGAAGAATCACGTGCGTCGGCCTCTTCTGTCCCAGCCGGTGAACCCGCGCGATCCGTTGATCTAGCCGTGCCGGATTGAAGGGCAGCTCGAGGTTGATCACGGTGTCGGCGCACTGGAGATTCAAGCCCACTCCACCCGCGTCGGTAGAGAATAGCAAGCGACAGTCCGGGTCGTCGCGGAACCGGTCCAGGAGCGCACCTCGCTTCTTCGTCGGCACTCGCCCGCAGAGCAGCTCGTGACCGAGCCCGATCTCGCGCGCTTTTTCCGCCGCCATGCGGATCATCCGCTCCCATTCACTGAAGATCACCGCTTTTCGCGTTCCGTTCGTCGCGAAGTCCTCTAGAATTCGGGTCAGCTCATCGAGCTTTGGAGAATCGAGGCACTCGTCATCCACGAGCGAACCGGCATTGCAGGCGAGTCTCGCGCGCTGAATCGCGGCGAAAAGCTGTTTCTCCTCCGCCGGTGTCAGTGGGCGCTTCTCCGCTCGCGCGGCGATTGTCGCCGCGGCCTGCACGCCCTCTTCCATGAAGCTTCGCAGTGCGGGGGTGAGCTCCAGATAGAAACGGTTCTCTATCCGCTCGGGGAGCTGGGTGAGCACCTTCTCGCGTGTTCTGCGAAGCACAATCGGCCGAATCCGCCTGCGAAGCTCGTCCAAGTTTCTGTGCCCGATCCCCCGCGGACGCTTTCTCGCATTTCCGGCGCGGCTTTCGACCGGTTTGAAAAAACGGTGGTTGAAGGCCCAGAGCGGCCCCAGCACCCGAGGTTCGACCGCTTGCAACAATGAGTAGAGATCATCGAGACGGTTTTCCAGAGGCGTGCCGGTCAACACGAAAACCTGTCGCGCCGGAATCCGCTTCACTCGATCCGCCGTCTTTGTGCGCCAGTTCTTGATCCGTTGCGCTTCGTCGAGTATCAGCAGGTCGGGATCGAGCTCAGCGACCAGCTTCTCGTCTCGAATGACGAGCTCGTAGTTGACGATCGTAAAGGGCGCGCGTCGTGCATAGAGGTGCCGCCGCTCCTTCGGCCCGCCCCAGATCACGCATGGCTCGATGCCTCCGAAACGCTCGATCTCCTTCGCCCATTGGTGCTTGAGCGAAGCGGGGCACACGATGAGCACCCTTTCCACATCGCCGCGGCCTCGAAGGTGCAACGCAGCGGCGATCGCCTGCACTGTCTTGCCGAGGCCCATGTCGTCGGCCAGCAGAGCCGAGCCGCGCCCGGCGAGGAAGGCGGCCCCTTCCACCTGATAGGGGTAGAGCTGCCCCCGGAACCCTCTCAGTCGGCTGCCCGCCGCGGCGACTTCACGGCGGATCTCCTCTTCCCTGCTGCCATTCGAATCGTCGCAGAGGATCTGATCGAGGTAGACACGTACATCCTCGTCGACGACGAGATCGGGGATGCGGCGACTCCACTCCTGGATTCTCGGAATCGCCACTCGCGGATCGCTCGCGAGCACGCCCCCCGCGTCGAAGAAACGTCCCTCGATTCGCCGATGCTCGGGCGATGGCCGGGCCGCCGGCAGCAGAACGACACGTGGATGATCGTCTCTGCGAACCGCGACGCGGGCGATCTCGGGTCGAGTGCGGGAAAGCTTGTCGAACTTGCGTCCGGCGCTCTTTCTAGCGCGATGCAATACCGCCTCGATGTGCTTGCAAGTGCCGAGCATATTCACATGGAAATCGGGACAGCTGCACCGATTCACGGGGATAAGAGCATCGCGGATCTGCACGTCGTAGGAACGCTCGCCATCCGGACCCTCTACGCGAAAACGCCCGAAGACCATTCCCCCTTCGATGCGACGGATTCGCATTTTTTCGTGTCGCCCGCGTTGCACTCGAACCGCAATCTCTTGCTCTCTGATCGCGAGATACGATTCGGCGCCGGTCTCCGCGGTCCCAGCGCCGTCGGGCTCGTCGTCGCGACCGGCTTCTTCTCCACCGATCCTCCCTGCCAGTCGCGCGACCTCTCGTTCGTCGCTCGCCGCCAGGATCACCGCCGCTCCATGCTTGCAGATCGGTTCCCAATCGAAGGGACATCCACAATCGACGGCGATCCCATCGGAGGTCAGCGAGACCGTCACTGGATAGGGACGCGAGCTCGAGCCCGACACCCGGGCTTCGATCCGGTCGCCCTTCGCGCTGAGCCGATCGATTCGGCCCCGTTTGAGCAGATCGAGAGCTCGAACGATGATCTTGTCACTCGCCTCGACGCTGAGTGAATCGAGGATCGCGGTATCGAGAGAGCGTATGGTCGTGGTCGACATCGGTGCGGCTCGGTTTGAGTCATCGGATCGGGCGACCGCCAAGAGTAGCCCAACAGCGTCGATGCTCGCTGCTTCGCGAGCTTCAGGAGAGCGGTGATTCCGGGCGTGCGGGCTGTCGATAGTGGATAGGCGCCTATCGCGCTCTCGATCGAGAGAGAGATGGGTCGAGAGAGCGCTTACCCTTGAGGTGCGCGCACGCGGATCGACCAGACACGCTAGGTCCGGATGCCGCCATCGTCCCGATCTACTCGTGAGGAGCCAGCCGTGCACATCTCGATCCCGCTTACTCTCAGCTTATCGCTCGCCGCGGGCGCATCGCGTCCGGAGGCCGAGCCCGACGCGGTTTCGGTCGCCGCGCATCTCCACGCTCTCGATGCCGCCCGGCTGGTTTCCGAGCACGAGGTAGAGGTCAGCCTGCCGCGAACCGGGCGCGATTTTCGACGTGCGAAGGTGCGCGACACCGAGACTCAGTTGCTCATCGATGTGGCCTGGGACGCGACCGGGCGCGCGGTCGACGCCGAGCAGGTCTTGCGAGCCGAGGCGGCCGCGCGGCGCGCAAGCCTGGGAAAGAAGACTCCGGTCCTCGCCGCCCGACTCACCGAAGCGGCCCCCGACGAGACGATTCCGGTGGCCATTTGGCTTCATGCCGACCCGATCTCCATCGCTCTGCCTGCCCGGGAACTGCCGGGAGCGAGCGATGCGGAAACCCGACACGAGAAGGAGTTCCGCTTGGCGGAGCTTCGCACCACCGCCGAAGAGGCCCAGCGCGAGATCACCTCTCGCCTGCGGATGCTCGGCGGTGAGATCCGCTACGCCAGCGCCCTGGCCCCACTGATCTACGTCGATCTTCCCGCGGCCGCGGTGGCCGAGGTCGAGAGCGACGAATCGATCGATCATCTCTACGATGCGTGGAGCGACAACGCCGATGAGCTCGACATTCAGTCTTGCGCCACCAATGTCGACCCGGGTGTTTGGGCCTACGGCCTCACCGGGGCCGGCGTCGTCGTCGCACATGTCGAAGACAGCCGCGCCGATCGCGACAACACATGCCTTGTCTGCGATATGGGTGCCAACAAGCCGACCCACATCAATGTCGACCAGCATTCCACCGCATGCACCGGCATGATGGTCTCGAGCAACATCACTTACAAGGGGATCGCGCACGGCGCCTGCTTCTACAGCGCCAACGGTGGAAGCTACAGCGATTCCGATATGGCCGGAGCAATCGATGCGGGCGCCGCCAACGCCGATCTTCAGAGCCACTCGTGGGGATTCACGACGAACGGCCAACTCAACGAGCACGACAGACATATCGACTACATCGTCCGCAATGCCAGGGTGTTCGCCGACGACTCCGCCGGGAACTCCGGAAACAGCAACTATCTCACCAGTCCGGGCAACGGCTTCAACATATGCACTGTCGCGAACTACGATGATCGCAACACTTGCGACGGAGTCGACGACATCATGAGCTCCTCGTCCTCGGGACGGGATCCGATCTCTCCCAACGGGGATCGTGAGAAGCCCGAAGTGGCGGGTCCAGGGACCAACATCACGAGCCTGACTCTGGCGAGTCCGGGCACCTGTCCCACCTCTTCGGTGGGAAGCGGCACAAGCTATTCCGCCCCGGTCATCGGGGGCATCGCCGCGATCTGCATGGAGGCCGATCCGGGACTCAAGTTGTGGCCCGAGGCGCTCAAGGCGCTGCTGATGGCTTCCGGAGTTCACAACATCGAAGGGGATCGACGTCTGAGCGAGCTCGACGGCACCGGTGGAGTGGACGGCACGGTCGCGGCGACCTCGGCCGTCGCAGGCCGATGGAAGGGCGGTGTGCTCGAAGCGGCCGACTTCTCCGGCGGGCACCTCGAGAAGGCGATTGGCCATGTCTCGGCGGGCAAACGGCTCAAGGTGGTCGTGTGTTGGGACTCGAATCCGAACGCCGGATACACCGACGATCCGCTCGAAGCCGATATCGACCTCGATCTGATCGATCCTCTCGGCGCGGTGATCGCCTCGTCGAGCTCCTACGACAACAGCTACGAAGTCGTCGATGTGGACGTGACCACCGCCGGCATCTACCGAGTCCGGCTCAGCTACCGCACATGGGCCGGAGAGAGTGAATACGTCGCCGGCGCCTGGACGATCTCCTCACCCTGATCGTTTCGCTCCGCGCCCGGCTTTGTCCCCGGACGCGGGGCCATCAGCGCTCGCTTCCTCGGCACCGCTTCTCAGCTCGAGAAGCGCGGCCAGTATGAAATCGTCGATCTTTCCGTCTAGCACCGCGGCCACATCGGTCGCCTGATGCCCAGTGCGAGGGTCCTTCGCGTAGCGCCGCTTCGACAAACCGACGTTTCGCACAATTCGCCCCAGAGATGATCCGAGCGAAGCGCGGCATTCCAGCAAAGCCCGCGCCAGATCGCGACCGAGCTCGATCGCCTCTCGGCGCGGGAGTGGGGTGTGAATCCGCCACTCCTTTCCAAGGGCCTCGATCGTTACAACCCCGCACGATTCCTCCAGAAACCAGAGCTCATCGGCCTTCTGCGTGCGGTAATCCGGCTCGATCCGCCCCTCGGCGCGGGCCGGATCGGGGAGGACCAGAATCCTCGCACTGGTCACCTCCCGCGCACCGGTCTTCGGGTTCCCCGCGATCCGCCTGTGCGTGCCGGTTTCGCCTTGGAGCAGGCCGAAGGCGTTCGGTCCATCGATTCTCAGAACCGCCGCCCGACCCTCTGCTCCCAACGAGAGTCGCTCCCCCAAGAGCTCGATCCCGTAGCCCCGATGGGCCGCCCAGCGCCGATACATACGCACCAGGGTCGATGCCCAGTCTCGGGCCGCGCCCCCTCTTTGTGCCGCCGAAACC
This sequence comes from Gemmatimonadota bacterium, assembly GCA_002686955.1. Taxonomy (GTDB): domain Bacteria. The sequence continues at coordinate 17 of NYZA01000136.1, read as the reverse complement.
AGCAGATAGGCCGCGCG
>NYZA01000135.1 GCA_002686955.1 Gemmatimonadota bacterium | reverse complement strand
TGGAAACCCATCTGATCCCCATGACCCAGCTCTTCGGTCCACACCTCGATCTCTTGCAGCTGGCGACCATCCACCCCACCGAGGACCGCGCCGGACTCGAATCGTATGTCGAACGCCTGCGCGCATTCCCCAAGCAGGTCGATCAGATCATCGGGTTGATGCAGCGAGGAATTGAGAAGGGGATGGTGGGGGCGAAGCTGAACTTCGCGGCGATTCTGGAGCAGGTGCGCGCCCAGTCGAGCCCGGATTCCTCCCCTTTGCTGCGGCCCTTCGAGGGGCGCGAGGATGATCTCGATGGAATCGAGACGATCGCTTCCGCCGCGGAAAGCGCTCTGAGCGAAGCGGTTGCTCCGGCCTACGCGAAGCTGGCGGAGTTCATCGAGAAGGAGTATCTGCCACGCTGCCGTGACGTGGTCGGCGTCCACGCACTGCCACGAGGTGAGGAGATCTACGGGCGACTCACGGTTCGCTGCACGACGACCGAGCTCTCACCCGATGAGATCCACAAGATCGGGTTGGACGAAGTGGACCGTATTCAGAGCGAGATGGCGCGCGTCATCGACCAGGTGGGGTGTACGGGCGGGCTGAAAGCGTTCACCGAGCACCTGCGCGGGCGGCCGGAGCTGCACTTCGAGTCTGCGGACGCGGTGCTGGATGGGTTCCGGACGGTGCTGGACGCGGTTCAAGAGAAGCTGCCACTGCTCTTCGGCCACCTGCCGAAGGCGGGCTTCGAGGTCTGGCCGATCGAGGACTATCGTGCCGCCAACGCACCCGACGCCTACTACATGCCGCCCGCGGGGGAGCGAGCGGGGGTGTTCTACGCAAACACCTACCGGCCCCGCTCGCGGCCGGGCTACACGATGGAAGCGCTGGCTTATCACGAGGCGGTGCCGGGGCACCATCTGCAGATCGCCGTGGCCCAAGAGATCGAAGGGCTGCCCGAGTTTCGCAAACACGGCGTCTTCCCGGCCTACGCCGAAGGTTGGGCACTCTATTCCGAGCGCCTGCCACGTGAGATCGGCTTCTACCAGGACCCCTACTCGGAGTTCGGGCGACTCACCATGGAGATCTGGCGGGCGGCACGGCTGGTGGTCGACACCGGGATCCACGACAAGGGGTGGACCCACGAGCAAGCCGTCGAGTTCCTGCTGAGCGAGACGGCCCTCTCCCGACACAACGTCGTGGCCGAGGTCGATCGTTACATCTGCATGCCCGCCCAGGCCCTCGCCTACAAGATCGGTGAGCTGCGGATCTCCGAAATCCGCCGGCGGGCCGAAGCCGCCACAACCGATTTCGACCTGCGGGGATTCCACGACCGCCTATTGGCTCTCGGCGGCGCGCCCCTCGATCTGCTCGAAAGCTGGATGGAGCAGTGGATCGACGGGGGCTGAAACAGAAGACGGCCGGCCTCGAATACGGACCGGCCGCTCTTATCCCGGGGGGGACGAAGAAGATCAGCAGTCGTCGGACACCGTCACGGCGGCGCCGCAAGTGCTGGTGTGGTCGCCCTCGACGATCGTCACTTCGAGGTCGTAGCCGCCACGGACGATGTCCTCGGGGACCCTGAGGTTGTAGGTCTTGCATTTCTCGATCGGCGGCAGCAAGAGGGCGGTCTCCTCGATCACGAACTCCTCGCCTTCGAGGGCATGGGCGATCAGCGAAGCCAGAATCTCGACCGGCCGATCGCAGGAGTTGATGACACAGACTTCAACCTCGAGCCGCTCGCCGGGAGCGACACAGTCCGCCCCGACGGTGATGTCACAGGACACACACTGGGCCTGCGCGGTGAACGAGAAGGCGGTTGCCAGCAGGGCTGAAACGATAGAACGGAGCATTGGGATCTCCCAGAATTCCGTGATCGTGGGACCGGCGCTTCGGCGCGGCCGATCGCCACGCCCCCGCGACGGCTCCCGATCGGCGGATGAATCGACCCGAACCTCTCGCCGGTCTCTCCGATCGGAGGGAACGGCGAGAAACTCGGGTCCCGACGAACCTCTCACCCGATGCAAAGTGCTCCTCGGCGCAAACACGGTCACGTAATGAGGGTGCCGATGCGCCGCTCTGGCAAGGCGCGACGACTAGTCATGGCCGGAGGCTATGGCGAGGAGTAGCAACGCAGCCAGAGTGGATGCAGCGGCGGCCGAGTGTGGCCGTATCTGTGCCGGGGTGCACTAGGGGTCCGCGCAAGAATAAAATGCTATTCTGGCGCCCAGATGTGCTTCAGATCTGGGCGATCGGCAAGTTCCGAAACCGCAGGAATAGTAGGGCTGTTTTGAGGATTTCGGGGCTTGCCGATCGGCCGGAGATGGAGTGCAGATGGGATGCGAAAATGGCATTTTATTCTTGCCCGGACCCTAAGGGGTGAGGTGAATATTGGATTCGGGTGAGAGGTCGGGGCCGAGCCCGGCGGAGTGAATCTCCACCGGAGGCTTGCCTCTCCGCTAGCGCAATACTTGTGCCGAATTGGAGCGCCCTTCGGGTCTGGAATCCAGTCGAATCGGAGCCCTTGGATCAGCGGGGGACCGATTCCGTGGGCGAATCGGCGCAAGAGTTCACAATTTCGTGAACTCCGTGGCGAGGAGGAGACTGGTCGTTGGTTCGGATGATGAACTCCTCCCACTCCGAACCGGCGGACTGAACCCCCCGTCCGAATGCCGCCTGGTAGCCATAGCCGCCGTCCAGCAGAAACTCCGGCACCTCGACCTCGGCCTCGATCTCCAGCACGAAGTCGGGAGGGATCGTGACCTGCTCCGGAAGCTCTGGGACATCGATCGGAATGACGGAGTCACGGGGGAGCTCCAGCGCCCTCCACAGAGAAATCACCTGGGGTTGACTCGTGCGATTCACGACCGACTCGCCGATCGTCACCACCTCTCCCGGCTCGAATGGACCGGGCGGGAGGAAGATATGAATCGTCACCGGGGAGGCGGAGTTCTGGCCCTCGGGCGTGCCGTAGCGCTCGGGCGGCGTGCTGGGCGCGAAGTTCCCATCCTGCCCGTCCAAGGGGGCGACCATCCGTTCGAGCGTGGAGCCGTCGCCGTCTCCGCCGGGTGCCGGGTGGAAGCTGGTCGAGTCGACGACCGAACCGCCGCCGTCGCGCAGCACGAGATCGAAGTCGGGGGCACCCAAGCCCAGGTCGGCACCGGCCAGATCGATGATCGTCTCGGCGACCTCGTAGCCGTTCTGCTCGTTGTAGAACGCACTGAAGAACCGTCCGTCCTGGTCGGGATCGGTTAGGTCCTGCCGGGCGACGATCGCGTAGTCGTGCGCCCCGATCTCCCCAGTCAGCGAGACGTCTCCCAGCGACCACCCGCTCAGATCGATCGGAGCGGCGGCGGTGTTGTAAAGCTCGATCCACTGATAGTCGTCGTCGTCTCCGAGCGAGTGGGATGGTGTTGATCCTGAAGAGAAGATCCCCGCGAAAGCTCCTCTCGGCGACGCGGCGATCGAGGTCGGTGTTCGTGGCGCAAATCACCCTGACATCGACCCTGACCGCCTCGTCTCCGCCCAGAGGGCGAACGCGGCCATCCTGCAGAACGCGCAGGAGCTTCGCCTGGCCCGAGGCCGGCAGGTTTCCGATCTCGTCGAGCAGCAGCGTGCCGCCGTCGGCCTGCCTGAACGCGCCGGCACGATCGCTGGCGGCATCGGTGAACGCTCCTCGACGGTGCCCGAAGAGCTCACTCTCGATGAGATCCTCGGGGATCGCGCCGCAGTCCAGATCGACGAAGGGGGCCGCCGCCCTCGCTCCCGAGTAATGGATCGCGCGGGCGATCACACTCTTGCCGACACCGGTCTCGCCGAGGAGGAGGATCGGTGTATCCACATCGATGACGCGCCTCGCCTGCGTCATGACGCGTTCGAGCGGCTTGCTCCGGTGGATCAGGCTCTCGATCCCGTAGATCGCGGCCATTTCGCGCCGCAAGGCGCCGGCCTGCGTCTTGAGCCGATCGTGCAGCCGGGCGTGCTCGAGGGCGATGGCCGAGATTCGCGCCAGCGACGCCAAGAAACCGAGGTCGTTCGACGAGAACGCGCCCTCTTTCGATCGCTTGTCGACATAGATGGTGCCGATGGTCCGACCGCCAACCACGAGGGGAGCGCAGGCGAACGACACGATCCGGTAGAGCTGGACGGAGCGAAGTCCGCTGAACTCGTCATCTTCGAGAGCGTTGGAGGAGTGGAGGACGGCGCCCTCGCGGTAGGCGCGGCCCAGAATGGTTCGCGAGATTCGGCGCACATCCTCCATGGCGTGCCGCTCGACGTTGCGTGCGACGGCGATCTCGAAGTTTTCGGTGTCGCCCTCGCGAAGGGTGAGCACCCCCCGTTCCGCGGCCACTGTGTCGAGTACGACGCGCAGAATCGCGCTGAAGAGCTTCTCCGGATCCTCGATCGAGCCGAGCAGATCGGTCACGCGCACGAGCGCCAAATGCTGTCTGCGATCGGGCGAGCCGGGGCGCAGACGGCGGCGGTGACGCGCGACTCTCAGCCTGAGATCGGGATAGCGAGGAGGGGGACCGAGTAGGAGAGCGGCCTCGTCGAGGTGGTGGGCGGCGGCGTCCGGTCTGCCGGCACGATCGAGCAGGGCGGCCTCGAGGAGATGACATAGTGCCCCCTGGCGCGGCAGGCCGATCCTGTCGACCTCGCGGCGGGCGCGGATCAGGCGGGAACGATCGGTCGAGCGCGCATCGATCGCCAGATGCAGCTCGATCCACGCCAGATCGACCGAAATGGCTGCGAAAAGATTCGAGGGGAGATCGCCGATTCCGTTGAGGATCGAGCGGGCGAGCTCGGGACGATCCGCCCGAGCGAGACGGACGGCGGCATCAGCCGCGAGCGTCGGGTGGGCGCGCAAGCCGGCCTGCTCCGCGAGTCTCGCCAGACGCTCCGCCGAGAGGGCCGGAGCTCCCGCCAGTTCCTTTAGAAGAGTTGCCTGGAGCACGATCTCGGCCCCTGATGCCTCGAGGACGACACCGCTCAACGCCGACCACACGCGGTCGATGCGCCCGGCGTCGAGCTCCGCGGCGGCGGCATCGAGCAGGAGCTGATTGCGGCGGGATGCGTCATCGCCGCCGCCCACGCGAAAAGCCGCGATCCAGGCGAGCCGGGCCGCCCTGGCCGGGTGTCCTCCCCTGCCGAGAAGGTCGCTCAGGTGTTTCAGCGCGACGACGAGCCCGCGCTCATCTCCGGCCCGGCGCCGTCGTCGCAGAACCCCGCGGAGCTCAACCAGCGCGTCGCGCCGCCGTCCGAGCGACTCGGCCGCCAGTGCCGCCTGCAGGCGCGCCGCAAGCTCCGCGTGCAGATCTCCCAGGCGGCCGAAGAGATCCGCCGCGGCGTTCGAAGCGCGGCGAGCCGCGGGCGCGTCGCCGGCGCGAAGAGCGAGAATACCCAGATTGTGGCGCGCGGCCGCGGCGCCGGCGTCATCGCGCAAGCGCTCACGCAGATTGAGGGCGCGGGCAAATCCCGCGCGGGCGGCGGCGGCGTCCCCGGTGGAGGCGTCGATCTTGCCGATCCGCTCCAAGATGTCGGCGGCTCCGGCCACCTGTCCCGACGAGAGGCGAAGGTCGAGCGCCTCATCGAGTCGCCGGCGCGCCGACGCGTGGTCTCGCCGGGCCGAATCGACGTCGGCCAGCTGGACCAGAGAGGCCGCCACTCCGGCGGAATCTTCCAGGCGCCGGCGAATCGCCAATGCGGCGCGGGAGCGACGGGCGGCTCGAAAGAGGTCGCCCGACCCCAGATCGCTCGTCGCCAGTATGCCCAGAGCGCGGGCCACCGCTCCCGGGTCGTTCGATCGGGCGCGACGCAACGCGGCACCGGCCGAGCGGCGGGTGGCCGCTTCGTCGCCACGGAGTTGGGCGATCCGCGCGACGACGAGACAGGCCGCCGGGTCGGCCCGATCGAAGCGATCGCGCAATCCGCCCGCGGCATCCCACGCTGCCTCGACGCTTCCGCAGAGGATCAACGCCTCCAGACGCTCGATCGTGAGCATCGGCGATTCGCGCAGACCACCGCCCGGCCTCGGCGCCCGGCGCTCGATCCACCGCAGCGCCCAGCGTGGCCTCCCCAACTGGCGCGCGGCTCGGGCTGCGATCGCGAGCAGAGAATCGTGCGATTGGGTGCCCGCTTCGAGCGCTGGGAGCACAGAGCGGGCCAGAGCGACGGCCGAACGGGGTCGCCCCAGCCGCAAATCCTCCCCCGCCACATCGCGCGCCAGATCCGGGTGGGCGCCGAGTGCCCCCACCGATCTGAGCACCCAGGCGGCTCGCCTTCTCCTATCGATGCCTCCCTTGCTCTCCGCCTCGAGGAGCGCACCGGCGGCGGCTTTCGCCAGGGTCTTCGCGACCTCGCGGCCGAGTGCGCGCTCCGACCAGCGGAAGACGAGGCCCGGCGAGCGATCGCGAAGGTGGTCACCCGTCGTCCCCTCCGATTCGGCGCCGTGGTTCCGCAGAAGAGCTTCCACTCTCGGTGCCGGAAGCAATCCACCGCAAAAGCCCACGAGGGCGGGCCCGATCGCCGGCGCGGCCGGCGGAGCTTCCACGCTCCCGATCGAGATCGAGCTCACCTCTCCGAGGTCGTTGCGCCGAACCTGGGCGCGCTCGAGCCGCTCGCGCCAGGCGCCCGGCTGGAGCGGACCCGCCGTGCCCACGGCGGCGCCCTTCGGCAGACGGCTGGTGCGCAGCAGCGACTTGCCGAGCCGAACACTCGCGCCGAGATCGAGAGGGCCGAGGCGCAAGGCGCGCAGGTCGGGATCCGCGGGCTCCCTCTTCAGGCCGGCGATCGCGAGCACCTCCGGCAGCCGCGCCGCCCGGGATAGCTGCATCGAGACCGACCGATCCTCTCCCGGATCGAAGGTCAGCAATGTTGGCCGCGACGAGCCGCTCGTCCGATCGGCCATGGCGGCGCCCTCGGGATTCGAGCGACACTGCCCGCCGAGCCCTTTCGCGAAGATCTCCGCGATCCTGAGCAACGACCGCCGCCCGCTCCCGGCCGGTCCCACGAGCGCGATCCCCCCGCCGCCCCGGCCGGCCACCAGCCTCCCCACCGCGAGCAGCAGCTTCCACTCCACCCCCCGGCGCGCGCCGAGAACCAGTGGCGCCGCGTCCTCCTCCCGGGCCCCTCTACGCGGCGCCAAAGCGCGGCCAAGGCGGCACGCCACCTCGTGGGCAGAGTCGGGCCGTTTCGCCGGGTCGCGCGCAAGCAGCTCATCCACCAGCCCCGCGATCCCCCCCGGGTCGCCCACGCCGCCCGCCCCCGGGGTCGATACCTCCACCCGATCCGCCGCGCGCATCGCCCCCCCCGCGAGCACCCCCCGAATCAGGCTCCCGAGCGAAAAG
>NYZA01000134.1 GCA_002686955.1 Gemmatimonadota bacterium | reverse complement strand
CGCCGAAACGTCGGCTACGATGGCCGCACCCTCCCCAGCCGGAGCCCGCGATGCGCTACTTCAACACCGGCGGCGTCTGCCTGTCCGACCTGCACTACATGCTGCCCCCCGAGCCGCGCCTGCCGGGGGCGCGCGAGCTGGTGGCGCAGCGCGCCTTCTTCGTGGTGCACGCGCCGCGCCAGACCGGCAAGACGACCTCGCTGCGTGCCCTGTGCAAGACTCTGACCGCCGAGGGCGACTACGCCGCACTGCACTTCTCCTGCGAGGGGGGGCAGGCGGTGGAGGATGACTATGCCGAGGCCCAGCGGGCGATCCTGGCGGACCTTCGGTTCAGCGCCCGGGCCGACCTGCCCGAAGAGCTGCACCCGCCCGCGCGTTGGCCGGACGCCAGCGACTCCAGCCTGCTGGGAGCGGCGCTCGAATCATGGTCACGCGCCTGCCCGCGCCCCTTGGTGCTGGTCTTCGACGAGATCGACGCGCTGCGCGGCCAGAGCCTGATCTCGGTGCTGCGCCAGCTCCGCGCCGGTCACCCCAAGCGAGGCACCGCCTTCCCCGCCTCGGTGATCCTCTGCGGCCTGCGCGACGTTCGCGACTACAAGGCGGCCTCCGGCGGCGACCCGAGCCGGCTCGGCACCGCCAGCCCCTTCAACGTGCTGGTGAAATCGCTCAGCCTGGGCAACTTCAGCGCCGCCGAGGTGGCCGAACTCTACGGGCAGCACACGGCCGACACCGGCCAGCCCTTCGCGGGGGGGGCGCTGGACCACGCCTTCGAGCTGACCGGCGGCCAACCCTGGCTGGTCAACGCCCTGGCCCGCGAAGTGGTCGATGAGATCGGCATCCCCGCGCCGGAGCCGATCTCCGCCGAGCACCTGGACGAGGCGAAGGAGCGCTTGATCCTGGCGCGCGCCACCCATCTCGACTCGCTGGTCGACAAGCTACATGAGGATCGCGTGCGGCGGGTGATCGAGCCCTTGATGGCCGGAGGCTACACGGACGCCTCCAGCGGCTACGACGACGACGTCGAGTACGTCAGCGACCTCGGCCTGATCTCCCGCAAACCGGTCGAGGTGGCCAACCCGATCTACCGCGAGGTGATGGTGCGCCTGCTCGCGGCGCGGGCCGAGGACGCCCTGCCGGTGCCGCCGGCGCCGAGCTTCGTCCGCCCCGACGGCACCCTCGACCTGCGCCGGGTGCTGGAGGAGTTCGCGGAGTTCTGGCGCGAGAACGGCGAGATTCTGGCGAACGGCATGTCGTATCACGAGGTAGCGCCACAATTGGTGATCATGGCCTGGCTGCAACGGATCGTGAACGGCGGCGGTTTCGTCGACCGGGAGTACGGCATCGGCCGCGGCCGCATCGATCTGTTGCTGCGGTGGCCCCACGAAGACGCGAAGGGCAAGCGGTGCTGGCAGCGCGAGGCGCTGGAGCTGAAGGTCTGGGCGCCGGGCCGCCCCGACCCGCTGGCGAAGGGGCTGCAGCAGCTCGACGCCTATCTCGAGCGGGTGGGGCTCGACGAGGGGGTGCTGGTGCTTTTCGATCGGCGCCCGGAGGCCGCGGAGATCGCCGAGCGCACGGTGTTCGGCGAAGCGGAGACGGCGGGGGGGCGGCGGGTGGTTTTGCTGCGGGGGTGATGCCGGGGGGAGAGCACCTGCCGACGCGGCGCCCAGCGGTGCGCATAGAGTTGCCCCAACTTGGCCCTGAGCGCCCGAATCGGCCAAACCCGGCAGAAGGAAGCGTGTTCTGAGCGCCGGATCGGCGGTTTCCGGAGCGCGCTGTCAAGCTGACCCCCATCTCCGTGTACCAGGTGTCAAGTTCACCCCTCTCTCCGCGCGAGAGCCGGCGCTGCTACACCCGTGGCGCGCCGAGCGGGATGGTTTTCGGCTGCGCAGGGTGAGGCACGGGTAGGCACACGCCATCCGCCCTTCTCCCCGCCCGCGGCGCACGCGTTCAAAAGCACTCCACCGAGCCGGCATGGCGAAGGCAGCGACCGCGCAGGCGTCGCATCGGGGATCCAAGGTCGGACAACGCGCAGCGCCCCCCGACTCTTCTATCTCTTCAACGATCCGTGGGCGACGATCGGTGACGCGTTATCCTGAACGGCTCCGCCTCGAGCAGCTCAACAACAAAGGACCGCGAAATGACCATTATCGAGAAGATCATCAGCAGCCATGCCGGGCGTGCGGTCGCGCCGGGTGAGACGGTCGATATGGCGATCGACGTGCGTGCGGCGCGCGATTTCGGGGGTGCCAATGTGGTGAAGAATCTGCGGGAGTCGAATCTCGCGGTCGCGGATCCGGCGAAGACTCTGTTCACTTTCGACTGCAATCCCGGGGGGAGCGATCAGGGGTATGCCGCGAATCAGCAGGTTTGTCGCGGGTTCGCGCGGGAGAGCGGGGTGGGGCTGCGCGATATTACGGCGGGGATCGGGACCCATATCGCGATCGAAGAGGGGCTGGTGGGGCCGGGGTCGACCTTCGTGAGCACCGATTCCCACGCGAATATTATGGGGGCGGTTTGTGCTTTCGGGCAGGGGATGGGGGACCAGGACATCGCCTATGCTTGGGCCAGCGGTAAGGTCTGGTTCAAGGTGCCGCGCTCGGTCAAGGTGGTGCTGCGGGGGCGGCCGGGTCGGCATGCGGCGGCGAAGGATATTGTGCTGGCGATGCTTAGGCGGCTGGGGGCCGGGGGATTGCTCGGGTCGGCGGCGGAGCTCTATGGGGAAGCGGTGGATGCGCTCGATCTGGCGGAGCGGATTACGGTGGCGAGCATGGCGACCGAGATGGGGGGGATCATTGCGCTCCTGCCGCCGAATGAGCGGATTCTGGCGGAGTGCTCGGAGCGGGCGGGGCGCGATTTCGAGGCGATCGCGGCCGATGCCGATGCGGTCTATGCCGAGACGATCGAGATCGATGTGGAGGGGCTCGAGCCGATGATCGCGCGGCCGGGGCATCCCGAGGATGCGGTGCCGGTGAGCGAGGTCGCCGGGCGGAAGATCGACTCGGTTTTCATCGGGTCGTGTACGAACGGGCGGATCGAGGATCTGCGGGCGGCGGCGCGAGTGTTGGATGGGCGGCGGGTGGCGCCGGGTGTGGTGCTGAAGGTGGTGCCGTCGACGAGGCGGGTGTGGGAGCAGGCGCTGGAGGAGGGGTTGATCGGGGAGCTGATGGCCGCCGGGGCGCTGGTGGGGAATGCGGGCTGCGGGGGGTGCGCGGCGGGTCAGATCGGGCAGAACGGGCCGGGTGAGGTCACGGTTTCGACGGGCAACCGCAACTTCGCCGGCAAGCAAGGGAAGGGTGAGGTCTATCTCGCCAGTCCCGCGACGGCGGCGGCGTCGGCGTTGGCGGGGGTGATCGCGACGGCTCACGAGATGCCGGCCGAGCCGGTTGAGTTCGAGGCGCCGAGGGTCGATCGGGCGGTGGCGGCGGTGGCGGCCGGGAGTCGGGCCGGCGGGGAGACGAAGGCCGAGAAGCCGACGGTGCTCCGGGGGCGGGTCTGGATGATCGACCGCGACCATATCGATACCGACATGATTTTCCACAACCGCTATTTGGCGATCACCGATCCCGACGAGATGGGGCAGTACACCTTCGATAATCTGGAGGGGTGGGAGCGTTTCGCCGAAGAGGCGCGCGCCGGCGATATTGTCGTCTGCAGAGAGAATTTCGGTTGTGGATCGTCGCGCCAGCAGGCGGTGGATTGCTTCAAGACGCTTGGCGTGCAGGTGATCGTCGCTCGAAGCTTCGGGGCGATCTACGAGCGGAACGCGATCAACGCGGGCATGCCCTTGCTCGTCGCCGATCTGATCGGGGCGGGGGTCGAGAGCGGGACGGAGCTGAGCATCGATCTCGAGTCGGGGCGGATCGCCTGGTCCGGTGGCGAGATGAGCGGCGAGCCGTTTTCCGAGGTGCAGATGGAGATCTATCAGCGGGGTGGGTTGTTGGTCTGAGATGCGGTGTTAGTCTTTTTCCGAACGAAAACCTGTGACGGAGAGACCATGACTTCGACGACAGCCCACATCCTGATCCTGACGCTTGTCCTGGGCGGTTCCGCCCTTGGGGCTCGCAATTCGATTCCGGCCGCCGCAACCGACCGCGTTGTCGTTCGACTCTCCGAGTCGGCGACCGACGGCGCGGAGGTGCTCGGGCGCCTGGGTGAGCTGGGCGAGAGGCTCGAGATCAGCGGTGCGAGCCCTCTTTTTCGGTTGGATCGGGGGGACGTCTCGCGGAAGCGTGAGCTCGGTCTCGACCGGGTCTTCGTGCTGCGGCTGGCGGGCGAGGGCGTTGTCGATCGTGCGATCGCGCTGCTGAACGAGCATTCGGCGGTGTCGCTCGCCGAGGTGGATCACGTGGGGCGTGGCGGAGTCGGCCCCGATGACTACTACTTCCCCTCGCAATGGAGTCTCGAGAACACGGGGCAGCTCTTCGGCAACCCGGGCGCCGATATCGATATGCTGCGCGCCTGGGGGGTCGCGACGGGACATGAATCGGTGATCGTCGGCATCGTCGACAGCGGAATCGATTTCGACCACCCCGATCTGGACGGGAAGATCCTCCCGGGCTACGACTACGTCAACAACGACAACAATCCACAGGACGACCACGGGCACGGGACCCATGTGTCGGGCATCGCGGCGGCGATCACCGACAATTCGATCGGTGTCGCGGGTGTTGCGCCGGAGAGCCGCATACTCCCCGTGAAGGCCCTCAACAGCGGGAATTGGGGCTACTACTCCTGGTGGACGTCGGCGATCGAATATGCGGTCGACAACGGTGCGCACGTGATCAATATGAGCATGGGGGGCAGCTCCTATTCGAGCTCGATGCGAGACGCGGTGATCTTTGCGTACGATGCCGGTGTTCCGATCAACGCGGCGATGATGAACGAGAACAGCTCGGTTCCGTACTATCCGGCGGCGTATAGCGAGACGATCGCGGTGGGATCCACCGAGCGTCATGATTATCGTTCCAGCTTTTCGAGCTACGGAAGCCATATCGATCTGTGCGCGCCGGGGAGCTCCATTTGGAGCACCTTGTGGAACGACACCTATTCGGCGTGGAATGGGACATCGATGGCGACGCCGCACGTGACGGGAACGATGGCGCTTTTGTTGTCGCGCGAGCCCTGGCTCGACGTGGAAGATTTGCGCGCCAGAGTTCGCGACACATCGGAGGACGAGGTGGGCCAGCCGTGGGAGGATACACCAGGCTGGGATCAGTATCACGGAGAAGGGCGGTTGAACGCTTACGATGCGCTGCTCGCTGGTGATGCGTGCAGTTTGGTGGCAACGATTCTCGACAGCCCCGCCACCGTGGCTCCGGGGAGCGAGCTCCTGTTCACCGGGGAGATTCGCAACGACTGCGGCGTGGCTCGCGGCTTCGACGGAGTCGTGCTCGAAGCCACCGGCCCCGCGAATATGAGCAACATACTTTATTCAGGATCGATTCAGAACATCGCTTCGGGGGCGGCCATCGAAAGGGAGATCGCGCTCTCGGTTCCTCCGGCGGCACCTCTCGGCGACTACACCATCGAGATCGTCGTCTCGTTGCGGGGGATCACGATCGGTGTCGCGTCGTTCGAGGTAGAGGTGCAGCAGTAGCGAGCTACTCTTCGCGCCAGGCACACGAGCGGGCAACGTGTTCGCCGTAGGCATCGATCTGTCGTTTGCGCTCGGAAGCGTCCCAGCCGAGAAGCGGGCTGAGGATGTCGGCCGCGCGGGGGGCCGCGCCGGTGCCTTGCGATCGATCGCGTAGCGCGAGCGCCGTTCGCCGATCGAGAACATCTATCAAAGATCGCGCCAAGTCTCTTTGGGCGGCGAAAGGGATCTCGGCCCAGATGACAGGTAGATCGGGGACGATCCGTTCGCTCAGCTCGGGATTGTCGCGGCAAAGCGCGGCGATCTGGTGGCTCCGCCCGCCGTAGCGCCGCACCAGGTGCTGGACCGTTCGAGAATCGTGAATCTGCGCGGAGAGCAGGGCCATGACCCGCTTCGGGCCCCTTGCGCCGGTGAGTCCCACTGCACCGGGGAGGATCCGGCGGGCGGTCGTTCCGCGCCGCGCCATCACTTCGCCGTCGGCCAGCTCCGACCAGCGATCGGCCAGACGTCCGATTGCGGAACGGCGAAGAGGGCGAAGTGGGCGTCCGGCCGCGACGGCGCCTCGGTCGGCGAGGGTCCTTACGACCCGATCGACCACCTCTTCGGCCATCGAGCGGTAGGTGGTGAGCTTCCCGCCGGCCACGATCACCACGCCTTTCTCTTCGACGATTTCATGCTCACGGCTCACTTCGGATGGGCGCTGGCCCTCCTCGCGGATCAGCGGGCGCAGTCCGGAGTAGGTGGAGATGACGTCGTCCCGCCTGAGCTGAACCGAGGGGAGGTGGCTGTTCGCGGTTTGGAGAAGGTAAGCGACCTCTTCCGCCGACGCGCGGACCTGTTCGGGCGGAGCGTCGTCGTCGATGTCGGAGGTGCCGATGATCACCCGTTCGTCCCACGGGATCGCGAAGGTCACACGGGCGTCTCCGTGGCCGCTCATGACCAGGGCGTGGGCCAGGGGGAGTCGGGCGCGATCGACCACCAGATGAGAGCCGCGGGTCGTTCGCAGCAAGGGGCGCTCCGCGTTCGGCAGGCCCAGGTGGGACCGAACCCGATCGGTCCATGGACCGACCGCGAGCACGATCGAACCCGCCTGAATCGTCTTCTCGGTCCCCGTGAGGCGACACCGGAGGGTTACCCACGAGCCCGAGGCCTCGCGTGCCTCTTCGATTCCCATCGTTTCGAGGTGGTTCAGACAGACCGCCTTGGCCAGCCGGGCGCCGAGAATCGTCTCGAGCGTGAGTCGCGCGTCGTCTGTCGCTCCATCGAAATACTGCGCCGCGCCGGTCAGCCCGTCGTTCCGCAGGAGGGGCTCGACCCGGTGGGCCGCTGCCTCTCCGTAGAGCCGATGCAGGCGCGGCGAGCGGAAGAGCGAAAGGCTGTCGTAGAGGGCCATCGCCGCCGCGAGCAAGGGCATGCCCGGTGTGCCGCCTTCGTAGACCGGATAGATGAACTTCAGCGGCCGCACGAGGTGCGGGGCGATCCGCATCAGCGTGCTTCGCTCCCGGGTCGCCTCGAAGACCAGACGCAGCTCGAACTGCTCCAGGTAGCGAAGACCCCCGTGCACCAGCTTCGATGAGCGGGACGACGTGCCGGAGGCGAAATCGTCCTTTTCCGCGAGCAGAACCGAGAGGCCCCGATACGCCGCCTCGCGGGCGATCCCGGCGCCGGTCACGCCTCCGCCCACGATCAAGAGGTCGCAGCTCTCCATCGATTCGAGCTCGGCTCGGCGGCGGTCGAGGATTTCCGTCATCGGGTCGGTGGTCTCGGCGGTTTCGGTGGTCTCGGTTGGCAACGATCGGATCAGAAAATAGACGCTTCGAGCTTGCGCTTCGAGCAGAATCCCATCGAATCCAAGAACGCAACCCTCCCAACAACCGAGGTCGAGCCGTGAGTCGCGCCACCCGATTCCTCGATGCCTGCCGTCGCCGGCCGGTCGACGCGACGCCGATCTGGATCATGCGTCAGGCCGGTCGATATCTGCCTGACTACCGCGCCGTCCGCGAGCGGGTCTCCTTCCTGGAGCTCTGCAACACCCCGGAGCTCGCGGCCGAGGTGACGCTCCAGCCGGTCGATCAGCTAGGCGTGGACGCCGCCATCATCTTCTCCGACATCATGGTGCCCGCGATGGCGATGGGCGCCGAGGTCTCGTTCGACGACGGTCCGCCGCGACTCGCCACACCGGTCCGCGATCGGAGCGGCGTCGACGCTCTCGTGGTCCCCGATCCGACCGAAACCTGCCGCTCGGTGCTCGATGCGATCCGCATCACCCGCGCCGAGCTCGACGGCCGTGTGCCGCTGATCGGCTTCGCCGCCGCTCCCTGGACCCTGGCCACCTACATGGTCGACGGCGGTCCTTCGAAGGCGTTCCGCTTTTCGAAGGCGATGGCCTTCGGTGCGCCAGATCCGTGGAACCGGCTGGTCGACAAGATCGTGGAGACGACGATCGCATACCTTTCGGCCCAGGTGGAGGCCGGCGCGGGAGCGGTGCAGCTCTTCGACACCTGGGCAGGCGTCCTGTCCCCCGCCGATTACGAGGGCGTCGCCCTGCCCGGAGCCCGCAGGATCATCGAAGGACTCGGCGATCTCGGCGTTCCGATCCTCTATTTCCCGCGCGGCGCGGGCCAGATGTTCGACCGGGTGGCGACCTGCGGCGCCGATGTGATCGGACTCGACTGGACGATCGACATCGCCAAGGCGCGGCGGGCGCTCGGTGATCGGATCGCGGTCCAGGGGAATCTCGACCCGGCCGCTCTCTTCCTCGACCCCCTCGAGATCGAGCGTCGAGCCGAGCGGATTCTGCGCGACGCGGGTGCCGCTCCGGGCCACATCTTCAATCTGGGGCACGGCATCTTGCCCCAGACCCCCCCGGAGCACGCGCGCGCCCTGGTGGACGTCGTCCACGGCTTCCGGCGCGCCGATGAGGGCGCTCCATGAGGGCCAACCACCGCGTGGTGGTCGTCGGCGCCGGGATAAGCGGGCTCGCCGCGGCGGCGGGGATCTTGCGACGGGCTAAGGGGGCGCCGCTCGACCTGCGTGTTCTCGAGGCCGCGGAGCGCCCGGGGGGGAAGATCTGGACCCTTCGGGACGAGGGCGTTCTGCACGAAACCGGGCCGAACGGTTGGCTCGATTCCGCCCCTTCCACCGGCGCTCTGGTCCGCCATCTCGGGCTCGATTCGAAAATCGTTCGCGCCGATGCTGCCGCCGAACGGCGTTTTGTCCTCAAGCATGGGGACCTGACCCTGCTCCCGGCGAATCCGGCGGCCTTCCTTCGATCGCCGATACTGAGCGGGCGCGCGAAGCTGCGCGTCGCCGCGGAGCTGATCGTTCCGAGGCGCGACCCGGCCGCGGGAGACGAGAGCCTGGCCGATTTCGGGCGGAGGCGGCTCGGAGCCGAGGCGCTCACCTGGCTGCTCGATCCCTTCGTAACCGGAATCCACGCGGGCGATCCAGAGCGGATCAGCGTGACGGCGGCCTTTCCGAAGATCGCCGCCCTGGAATCGAAGCATGGGGGGCTTTTTCGGGGGATGATCGCCGGGGGGCGCGCGCGCCGGAGAGCCCGCGCCGCTGGTGGCCGCCGGGGGGGAGGCGCGGCCGGACCAGGCGGCACTCTCACGAGCCTCGAGGGGGGTCTTCGGACGCTGGTCGAAGCGATCGCCGAGCTGCTGGGCGACCGCCTTCTCCTTGGGCAGCCGGTGGAAGCGGTCGAGCCCGGTGGGGACGACGGCTCTTTCATTGTGCGCTCGGCCGATCGATGCATCGAGGCCGATCAGGTGGTGCTCGCGGTCCCGGCTCCGGCCACGGCGAAGCTCCTTCAGCCCTTCGCGCAGGCCGCGGCCCGGGCCTGCCTCGCGATCCCCCACGCCCCGGTCTCCGTCGTCGAGACTCTCTTCGATCGAGCAGACGTGGGGGCCGATCTCACCGGCTTCGGGTTCCTCTGTCCGGGCGCCGAGGGACGTCGCATCTTGGGCTCTCTCTGGACCAGCTCGATCTTCCCGGGCGCAAGGGCACCGTCAGGCAAGGTCTTGCTGCGGACGCTGGTGGGGGGCAGACGCCAATCCGAGCTCGCCCTGGGATCGGAGAGTGACCTTCTCTCACTCGTCCTCGATGAGCTCCGGGTGATTCTGGCGATCGAGGGGAGCCCGGAGCGGAGCTTCATCACCCGATGGCAGGAGGCGATCCCGCAGTACGAGCTAGGTCATTGTGAGCGCGTGGCCACGATCGATCGAGATCTGCCGGCGCGACTTCATCTCGTGGGCAATGCCTTTCGGGGGATCGGCATCAACGATTGCACCGCCGCCGCCGAGGGCGTGGCGGAGAGGGTGGTGTCGGGCCGTGGGGCATGATCAGGATGCGGTACGTTCGAGCGCGACCCCCGCATCGACACAGCGCTCGCACCAGGTGAACTCACCGGGGCTGTGCAGGATTCGTCCCTGGCGGTGCTCCCCGCAGCTCACGCAGGCCTGATCGAAGCTCTCGCGGTCGAGAATCCGCTCCGGATCGTCGAACCCGGCCTTCACCTCGACCGCGCAGGGGCCGCAGATTCTCGGCTCCGCGTGGGCGATCTCCTTTGCGCATCGCAGGCAGTAATGGGTTTTCATGACCTGATTCCTCCGCGGGCAGAGTACTGCGTTGGTGCGCGCCCTTGGTGGCTTTTCGGAATCTGCCGATGGAACCCGATTGAGGGGGACGTTACGCTTCGCGGCCATGTCGGCGCGTTGGGACGTACGGCGCGTCCAGGAAGGCAGCTCCATGATTCAATCGATCCAGGCCGCGGCCATCACCTCGTGCGCAAACTCGTTTCCCGAAGAGATCCGCCCAAACTCCTATTTCTACGAGCAGCTGGGGCTCGAGACCAACGACGAATGGATCCGCTCGCGCACCGGTGTCCAGGAGCGAAGAGCTGTTCGCGCTGAACAGGGCGAGACCTGCGGTACCATCTCGGCCGAGGCGGCCCGGCGCTGCATCGAGCTCCGTGGAATCGATCCCGAAGAGATCGATGCGGTGATCCTAGCCACGATCAGCGGAGATCTGGGCTTTCCCGCGACGGCCTGCCTCGTTCAAGACATCATCGGGGCCAAGAACGCCTTCGCGTTCGATATCTCGGGTGCGTGCACCGGCTATCTCTACACCCTGGCCACAGCCGCCGCGATGGTCGAGTGCGGGCGGTTTCGAAAGGTGCTCGCCATCGGCGCCGAAGCGATGAGCGCCATCCTCGACTACAACGAGCGGACGACGAGCATCCTCTTCGGCGACGGAGCGGGGGCCACCCTGATCGAAGCGGTTCCGGATTCCCACCCCGGCCGAATCCTCGACATCCAAATGGGGACGGATGGATCGGGAGCCAAGCATCTATACAGGACCGGAGGCGGATCGCTCCATCTGCCCGGCGCCGATCACCCCGACTTTCCAAAGACCGCCAAGGTCTACCAGAACGGCCGAGTCGTATATCGTCTGGCGGTTCAGCGCATGTCCCAGGTGATCGAGCAGATGCTGGAGCGGAACCGGCTCACACTGGACGACATCGGACTCATCGTTCCGCACCAGGCGAACATCAGAATCATCGACGCCGTATGTGAACGGCTCTCGGTTTCGAAAGAGAAGGTCGCGATCTACGTCGATCGCTTCGCCAACACGACCGCGGCGACTCTGCCGACCTCGATGCGCCTGGCCGTCGACGAAGGCAGGGTTGCGGAGGGCGATCTCGTTCTACTTGCGACCTTCGGGGCGGGCCTCACCTGGGGTGCCGGGTTGCTACGTTGGGCGGGTGCGCCGAAATAGCCGCGAGGTCGGCACGATTCTGGTTACAAACGAAGGTAATGCCGGCTCTCCGGCGCCGCCCGAATAACCGCGGCGTCCACCCGCGCCTCGTTCCCCTGGGGCGCACAATCAGGCGTCCCAATGCAACACCCCCTTTTTCTTCTCAGCGCCGCATCGATCGCGGCGGCGCCGGTGCATGCACTCTCCGCCCAGGAAGTGACCCAAAACGTACTCTTCTCGCACGAGATCGTACACGAGATCGAGATCGAGCTGCCCTATGGGGACTGGTTCGCGGAGCTCGAGTCCCACAGGCTCGATGAAACGTACGTCTCCGGCACAGTGACGATCGACGGGGCCACGACCGACTCGGTGGGTGTGCGATTCAAGGGGAACTCCTCTTACAGCCATCCCGGAATCAAGAAGCCTTTCCGGTTTAGCTACGGGGAGTACCGCGAGGACCAGACCTTGGACGGCCTTCCGAGCGTCGTTCTCAACAACAATTTCAAGGACCCAACCCATATTCGAGAAACGATCGCCTACTCCTTGATGCGCGAGGTCGGCGGCGATCGGGCATCGAGAACCGGGTTCGCGAATGTGAGGGTGAACGGCGACCTGATCGGCTTCTACACGCTCGGAGAGACCGTCAACAAGACCTGGATTCAGAGCCATGTGAAGGCAGGCGAAGACGGGAATTTGTGGAAGGGTGATCCTCGTGGGTTGTTGACGTGGAAAGGCGAGGATCCGACCGCCTACTACAACGATTATACCTTGAAGACGAACGAAGCGGAGAACGACTGGTCCGGCCTCATCCATTTCATCGATATCCTGAACAACACTCCGGCCAGCGACCTGCCCGATTCTCTCGCGGGTCTTCTCGACATCGACCGCGGGCTAGAGCATCACGCCGTGAACATCGCCACGGTGAATCTCGACTCGTACGAGGGTACTGGCCACAACTACTACATCTATCGAAAGGACTCTGACGGTCGCTTCGTGCACATCCCCTGGGATTCGAACGAGGCGTTCGGTAGATTCAGCCTCGGCATGCCTCCGTGGCAGCTCGCGGAGATGTCGCCACTGTGGCGGAGTGCTTCATCGCGGCCCCTCGTCGACCGCGTGCTCGATGTCGATCTATACGAGGAGATGTATTTGCGTCACATGCGGGATCTACTTGCGACGCAATTCAATCTTGACGCGATGGAGATGTGGATCGACGAGCTCGCCTCGATCATTAGAGCCCACGTCTACGCCGATCCGAACAAGATGTATTCAAACGACGAATTCGAAGAGAACATCGAGCGGGACATAGGATTCGGCCCAAATTTCGTCTTCGGTCTCAAGTCGTTCGTCGAAGAGCGGAACGACGCGATCGGCCCGGTGCTCGACGCCGCGTTAGAGACTCAGACGCTTTTCATCAACGAGATCTTGGCGGACAACGAGTCGACGATCAGCGATGAAGCCGGTGATTTCGACGACTATGCGGAGATCTTCAACTCCGGCGCTCAAACAGTGTCGCTAGATGGTTTTGGGTTGACCGATGATCACCTGGATCGCTTTCAGTGGACGCTCCCCGCCGATGCGGAGGTGGCGCCCGGCGAACGACTGATGCTATGGCTCGATGGGGAGACGCTCGAGGGGCCATTGCACGCGCCTTTCTCGCTCTCGGCCGACGGCGAAGAGCTCTTTCTTTTCGATGCGCAGGGGGAGCTCGTCGACTTCATGGTCTTCGATTTTCAGGAAGCGGATGTCGCGCGGGCCCGCTATACCGACGGCAGCTCCTGGGTGGACGAATTGCCTCCTACTCCGGATGCGGAAAATACAGCACCACCGGAGATCGCGTGGGTTCTCGCCGATCGCCCCTTCCCGATGCCGGGGCAGGCGATCACGATCGATGCCGGGATTAACGAACGGCTCTCGCCCCTCGCCTATGTACATCTCGTCGTAGATGTGGGCAGCGGCCCGGACGCAATCGCCATGACGGAAGATGCCGGCATCTGGAGTGCCGAGATCCCGGGGCAGACGCTTGGCACCGATATCCGCTTCTATACAAGAGCGGAAGACGAGGACGGAAGTGTCGCGACCTCTCCGGCGGGCGCGCCCGATCGAAGCTGGAGCATGCCGGTCTTCGTCGGCACGAGCCCCCTTCGAATCAACGAGTTCATGGCGGACAACGAGAGCACGGTAACCGACGAAGCAGGGGAGTACGAGGACTGGATCGAGCTGGTCAACATCGCCGATTTCGAGATCGACGCAAGCGGCTATTTCCTCTCCGACGACGAAGACGTTGCGCGGCAATGGGCGTTGCCAACCGGCACGACGATCGGCGCGGGCGAACGTCTCTTGCTCTGGGCGGACAACGATTCCGGCGATCTGCACGCCCCTTTCAAGCTGGGGAAGAGCGGCGAAGAGGTGGTGCTATCGGCGCCCGAATTCCTGGGTGCCACGATCGTCGATTCGGTGCATTTCGGCGCCCAGTCCACCGACCTATCGCAGGCGCGGGAACCGGACGGGCTAGGTTCCTGGGCATTTGCTGTATCGGCCACGCCGGAGTCTCGGAATGCGGGTGAAGGATTCGTGGCGATGGCGATCTCGAACGAGGAGCCGGTCACGATCCCGGCCGGGGGAGGCTCTTTCGATCCGCGCCTCACAGTATTCAACCGCGGCGCGGTGGGCGGAACGATCGAGGCTTGGACCGCGGGCGTGCTTCCGGGGGGCGGCGAGCTCGAGCCGCTCGAAGGGCCGATTGCGATATCGCTGGCCGGCGACGCTTATGCCGGCGAGGCGATGACGATCTACGTTCCGGGCACGGCGCCGAGTGGCACGGGCCGCTATGAGCTGCGGGTCGGGGTCTTTGGAGGTGTCGTCGAGTCGGTCGACGGTGTTGACGTGATCAAAGAGGGGTACTCGATCGGTCCCTGATCGGTCTCGACAGGAGCCCAAAACTCGCTCTTAGCGCCTCGAGCCTGTAGAGTGTGTTCCTCTTATTGCGCCTACTACAACCGTTCTCCGCGAACGAATGGACACCATTGTGAAGAAGACAACCCAGTCGATCCTCCTTGCATCCGCGCTGGCCGGCACCGCCGCTGGGGCTGAATCGATACCGGCGGACACTGAAATCCAGACGAC
Source organism: Gemmatimonadota bacterium (assembly GCA_002686955.1). GTDB lineage: Bacteria. The sequence goes on along the minus strand of NYZA01000134.1, from coordinate 185 downwards.
AGCGTCGGGATTGCAGTACTCCGTGCTCGAAAAAGGCACTGGGGAGGAACGCCCGAAGGGGGCGGATACCGTGACGGTGCACTACACCGGCTGGTTGACTGACGGCACTGTTTTCGACTCGTCGCGCGAGCGGGGGGAGCCGGCTCAGTTCAAGCTGATGCAGGTGATTCCAGGTTGGACCGAGG
>NYZA01000133.1 GCA_002686955.1 Gemmatimonadota bacterium | reverse complement strand
TGGTTGCACGTCGCACAAAGCGAAACGGGGGGAAGTGCTGCCAGGGTGCGGAGATGCGCCGCCACAGCAGAAAGTTGGTGAGAAATGCGGGTTAGTCGCGATGCGGCGAGGAAACGCCGATCATCGGCGGATGGGGGGGTGGTGTCAACTGGTGAGGGGAGTTTCTGAGGTTTCGATATAAGCGTGGGATCCTGGGGAGGACTGAGCACTGGCGGGCGCAGAGCCGTCGTTCCTGGCCAGGCAAGCCCAGCGGCTCCTCTCGGGGCGAACTTCCCGCCCTGCGCGCCCGCGAGGCGACACGGGTCAGCGCGCCCCTCTCTGCCTCGGGGCCCGAGCTCCGCGTCCGCGGCAAGCTCGCGCGAGAGGACACCCAGAAGCTGATCGTGGTCATCGATGATCGCTTTCGGTATCTACTTCACGACCGAATTCGCTCTGCTGCTCGGCCGGCGAGTCAAGCGTCCCAATGCGAGAGCCGCCAAGACCATCGACGAACTGATGGCGCGCCTCGAACAAGACGCCGACAAGGGCTGATCTCAGCCGACGCGGCGTCTCAGGCCCGTCGCGCCACCGGAAGACCGGCCGGAACGCGAGGATGTCGCGCCCTGCCCTTTGCCTGGCGAGCGTCCCCGACCTCGAGTCATCCGCCATCTCTCGTCGGGGATCCGCGGAGCTTGCGGCTATATCGAAACGTCAGGGAGTTTCGACATGGCGCGCCGGTCGATATAGGAGATCGGCAAGGCAGTGCTCGGTCATCCCCCCTTTTCTCTTCTTCAATCTCATTCGTTGCGCGGTGCGGAGAGGGCGCGGCGATGTGGGGAGAGGGCAGCCGGCTGAGCTACTCCTTCTTTCCTTCTTTCTTCCCCTCCTTCTTCTTGCCCTTCTTCTCTTTCTCCGTCGAAGGAGCTTTGGCGGCCTCGGCGTCCTTCTTGGCCGCCTTCTTGTAGTCGTCGCTACGGTAATCGGTGATGTAGAAGCCATCTCCCTTGAATAGGATGGCGCCGCCGGCGCTGATCAGGCGCTTCACCGAGCCTTCACATTCGGGACAGATATCGAGGGGATCGGCCTTGATGCTCTGGAACTCTTCGAACTCGTGGTCGCACTCGTCGCAGCGGTATTCGTAGGTGGGCATGGGAGATGGACGTCTTCTAGATGAAAGTTCGGGTCAATGGCGGCGAATCCAAGAGGTCCAGAAGTCGGTCGATCGATCGCTCGTTGCACGTGATCGATAAAAGTCGGCGTCGTTCCTGGCCTGCAAGAGGTTTCGTTCCGCCCTGCTTCTGCCGCGGCAGGCTGAGCTCAATCGGCGCTGGATCCCTTCCAAGCGGCCCCTGTAGACACCGATGATGTAGAGGGCTCTGTCGAGCTCTCCGCGCAACCGGCGAGTCTCGCTCTTGAGCCCCGCGATCTCATTCTGAAGGTAGCGGACCAGGGCGCCGTCGCCGACACTTCCGGCGGGATCCACGAGAGAAGGGGATGGTTCGGAAGAGGGCGTGGTTTGAACCAGAGGAAGGCCGGCGCGTTCGACATCCTTTTCATCGATGAGATAGAGCTGCCCGTGGGGGGTCGTGACCAACTCGGCGTTGAGTTTGCCGCTGCGAATGTAGCGATACACGGTCTTCTGGCTGCGGCCGGTTCGGCGGGCTACGTCGCGCACAGTGAGCCGTCCCGTTCCGTCCCCCCTCTGTGGGCGCCGCGCTCCGACGTCCGTGGCCTTGTTCAGCTGCATTCGCTCGTTACCCCCAGCAATTCGAGCACTCTATGAAGATCATCCTCGGAGAAGAACTCCACTTCGATTCTGCCCCGCCCTTTTCGATAATGGAACCGGACGCGGGTGCCGAGCACCTGTTGGAGGCGGTTTTCGATGACCTGCACGTTTGCGTCGCGCGCGTCGACGTTGCTCTTCTTCTTGCGCGGTTTGCGCCCCATCCGCTCGAGCTCGCGGACCGACCAGTCCATCGAAGCGGCCCGGGTCGCGACCCCTTCGACGTCGGTGCCCGCGGGAAGCGCAAGGATGGCCTTTGCATGACCGGGGCTGAGTTGGCCGCCGTGAACCATTTCCTGTACGCGATCCGGAAGTGCCAGCAGTCGCAGCGTATTCGCTACGCTCGCCCGGTTCTTGCCGAGATGGCGGGCGAGGTCCGACTGGGTGTAATCGAACCGCTCCATGAGCTGTCGATACGCCCTGGCGCGCTCGATCGCGGTCAGATCCCGTCTCTGGATGTTCTCGATCAGGGCGAGCTCGAGCGATTCCAGATCGGAGAGCTCTTTGACGACGCAGGGCACCTGGGTCAGACCCGCCTGGCGGGCGGCGCGAAGCCGACGCTCGCCAGCGACCAATTGGTGGACATCACCGGCCGGTCGAACCAGGATCGGCTGAATCACGCCCTTCTCTCGAATCGATGCGGCGAGCTCGTCGATGGCCTCTTGTTCGAACTCGACTCTTGGCTGGAAGGGATTAGGGACGATTCGCCCGACCGGAAGGTGAACGAGAGCGTCGGTATCGTTTTCCGGCCCCTCGGGAGGGATCAGAGCGCTCAGCCCGCGACCGAGGACCTTTCTGGTGGTCATGGTGTACTCGCTTTCGTCGGGGGATGTTCCGCGGAGATCACTTCTTGGGCAAGCTCCAGGTAGCTGTGCGCGCCCCTGGACAGTATATCGTATAGAATCACGGGTTTACCGAATCCTGGCGCTTCGCTCAGGCGAACGTTCCTCGGAATCGCGACTCTGTACACCTTGGTATCGAAGTAGTCCCTGGCTTCCTGCTCGACTTGCCGCGAAAGGTTGAGCCTGGCGTCGTACATGGTCAGCAGTACGCCTTCGATCACGAGCTCGGGATTGAGGTGGCGCTGAACCAATCGAACCGTATTGAGGAGCTGCCCGAGTCCTTCGAGTGCGTAGTACTCGCACTGGATAGGGATGAGAATGGAGTCGGCGCCTGTCAATGCATTGAGAGTCAGGAGCCCGAGCGAGGGCGGGCAGTCGACGACCACGTACTCGTAGTTCTCGGTGAAGGGCTCAAGGGCGGCTTGGAGCTTGTTTTCTCTGGCAATCGCGTTGATCAACTCGATTTCGGCACCGATCAGATCGATGTGGGAGGGCGCGAGGTCTAGGAAGGGGACCGCGGTCGGAACCGCGATGTCTTCCAGCGCTCTCGTGCCGATCAGAACGCTGTAGATCGACTGGTCTGAATTGTCCAGCTTTCGCCCGAGGCCGCTGCTGGCATTGGCTTGCGGATCAAGGTCGACGAGCAGTGTTCGTTTCTCGGCCGCGGCGAGGCAGGCGGAGAGATTGACGGCGGTCGTGGTCTTGCCGACGCCGCCCTTTTGGTTCGAAATCGCGATTACTCTCCCCATCGGCTAACGGGATCCTTCTGTGGATAACCTGTGGATAACTTGTGAGTTTCTTTCATGCCAGCCAGTTAGACTAGCCCACGACGGGGGAGCATAGAGAGGGAATGGCATCAGGCGCAAGGCCGCAGTCACGAACGCGTGGGCTTATCGGTTGGTTTCTATCAGGCAGGGTCCGTCGATCGAGCCGATGGGCTCCATTTCATGGAGGAGTTGATGGACCTGACCGAGGTTCGCGATGAAGCTAGGTTTGCGGGGCCCACGCTCTGCGCTGTATCGAGATCTAGGCGCTGAGACCGGGGAGCTCCGCGCGGCGGTCCGGGGGCGAGCCAAGCGATGCAGACTTGCTTGTTCCACGTGGAACAGCTACTCCAGCGGCTCGATCACAACGACCTTTCGCAGGCCATCCCCGACCGAGTAGGTCCTCACTCCCCCTTCCACCTCCGCCAATCTGTGAATCACTCTCCGCTCAGAGGGTAGCAACATCTTCGAACGAGCCGCCTCTCCATAGTCCAGCGCCTCATCCACAAGATCGAGCCCAGTCTCCTTTACCTTGCTGTCTCGCTCTTCCCTGCGCTTGTTCACATCGAGATAGACCTGTCCTTCTTCTCCGGCCACGGCCTGCATCACACCTAGAAGGTACTGTAGTGACTCCAGCGTCTCGAATCGATGGCCGATCAGTCGTTCTTCGTCCGACTCCGACTCTACCTCGACCCTCAGCTGCTCCTTCTCCTTCACCTCGCTCACATTTCCATCTGCATCCATTAGCTCTAGCACGAAATCGAGCACGTCGCCCGGTCCACTGATGTAATCGAATTCCTTCACTGCCTTCTCTCCTTTCCTCGCCCGGCCGCGCAGCGCGAACCGAGCCTAGCCTTTGTCCCGACTCGGTCGTCCCGCACAACCAGTGGCTATATCGATGCGCCTTCAACGCTCCGTCTATTGATCAGAATCTGTTGCAGAATCGAAGCCAAATTGCTCACCGTCCAGTACAGCACCAATCCGCTCGGCATGTTGAGGAATAGTGCCGTGAAGATCACGGGCATCATGTATCCCATCATCTTCTGTCGCGGATCGGTCATCATCTGTGCCATTACCTTCTGCTGAATCAACATGCTCACCCCCATCAACAGGGGCAGAATCCAGTATGGATCGGGTGCCGAAAGATCAGGGATATACCCTAAGAATGGCTCGCCACGAAAAGCAATCGTGCTCCTAAACACAATGAACAGGGCGTAGAGAACCGGCATCTGCACGATCATCGGCAGGCACCCTCCCAGCGGATTCACGCCGTGCTCTCGGTAGAGCTTCATCGTCTCCTGCTGCTGCTTCTGCGGGTTGCTCTTGTACTTCTCCTGCAATTGCTTGATCTTGGGTGAGAGCGCCCTCATCTTCGCCGACGACTCGAACGACTTGTGCGTCAGCGGCCAGAAAATCCCCTTCACCAACAGCGACACCACGATGATGACCAGCCCGTAGGAGGGGATCACTTTGCGAATGACCACCATCGCACCGAAAATCACCTTGCTGATCGGCCTCAGGAAACTCCCTCCGAAATCGACCGCGCGGTCAAGATCTCTCCCCAATCCCCGCAGTTCGTCGTAATCGAGCGGCCCGACATAGAAACTCTGACGATCCGAGAAGCTCGCGGCCCCGACCTGCTTTCGCGTCAGCGCCAACTCGAAGCCTTCCGGTTCCCCCGCCGGCCCAATCCCCGCAATCTCCGCACCGACCCCCGCGCGCTCAGCCGGGATCATCGCCACCATGAAATACCTCGTCCGGGCACCGACCCAGTCCACCGACTCGCTGCTCGCTATCGTCTCTCCCCACTCGACGTCTTTCAGCTTGACATCATCGAGACTCGCATCCTCCATCAGGAGTCCCTTGAAGTGCTCCTTATCCATCTTGACGTGGCTCTCGGTCAACTCGAGAGGGATTCCCCACCTGCTCTCATAAGACCCAACCCTAGTGGGTCCCGCGAAATCCAGCCGGCTCTCGAAGCTGTGCAATGCCGATGAAAACGTGTAGGTCCGCCTTGCGCTCGTTCCATCCTCGAGTTCCAGCGCAAACACTAATTCCACACCATCTCTACCCCGCAGATCGACCTCGTCCCCCGCCGTGCATTCGAAAACCCGTTGGGACAAATCCAACAGGCCTCCCACCCGATCCACAAGGTATACCCCCCCTTGCTCTCCCCCTTCCGAGCCATCGAACAGTGCCACCGCGGAGCCCTCCAGCATATGACCGCGCCCATAGACGTGGTCCAGAATCCGAGCACCCACTATCGCCGCGCCGCGCGTATCCAGCACCACTTCGAGCCGTTCTCCCCGAACCACCACCCTTCGGCTGGGCATCTCGATCGTCGCCTCTTCCGCCGCGTCAACCTCTACGCGCTCTATCGCTCTGACCGACTCCTCCCCGACCTGCGCCGATTCCCGTACAGGTGGGCCCTCAGGAATAGGCGCCTGCGGCTCGACCGCAATCCAAAACACATAAAACACCGCTATCGCGAAAAACAGCGCCCACGCAGACCGTGTCTCATTCATTCCCGCCCCACCTTCTCCTCCTCCGCCACCGCCGCCATAGGCACCGGATCGAATCCACTACCCCCCCAGGGCTGACACCGTGCCAGCCGCCAAGCGATCAGTCGAATCGCGCTAAACACCCCTTTCTGCTCCAAGGCCAGCACGGCGTAAGCCGAACAGCTGGGCTCGAAACGGCATGATCGGAGCAGATATGGACCCACACACCCGCGATAAAGCTTCACCGACCACAACAACGCCCACCTCATCCTCTCAGTTTCCTTCCCACCGAGACCAGAATATCCTCCGCAAAATCGCCCATCTCCCGCCCAAAACCGATCCCCTCCGCTGTAGAAATCCGCAGTATCACATCCACTCCCTCGCACGGCAGCGACCCTTTGACGATCGCTCCACGAAAAGCTTCACGAAGCACCCTTCGAACCCTGTTTCGCTCCACAGATAGGCACGGCCCCCGCGCTACGATCAAACCGACCCGACTCCGCCCGACAGTCCTGGCCCAAATTGCCTGCAAGCCCCCTCGGCGCTCTCGCAGCCCGCGCCGCATTACGCCTGCGAAATCGCTTCTCTGCCTCAGTCGGCTCTCTGCTCCGAATCGCACGTCGAACCGCTGCCGCTCACGCCGACCTTACCTAAGCAGCCAGACGCTTTCGCCCTTTCCGACGGCGCGCAGCCAGCACCCGCCGGCCACCCACGGATGACGAGCGACTGCGGAACCCATGCTTGTTCTTCCGCTTCCGGTTGCTGGGTTGGAAGGTCCGCTTCATCGGTGTTCCTCTCGAGCTGTTTCGCTTGTCCGATCCCTATTATGCCTCTTTCGCAGCCAAGCATTCTCTTTTCTCACCCGGCCTTATGTCAAGCTGCATCGACAACCTCTTCTCTACTTTTCTCAGTCCCCATCTTCCCACCCGCGTTCCGTCCCTGTCCCTACTCCTGACTCCGCTGGACCCCGCATTCAGGCTTCCTCGCCCCGCGCGCGATTCCCGCAGCATCCTCTCTTGACACCTCCTTCACATCCCCCCTAACTTCCCTGTCCTTCCAGAACCCGTCCATCTCACCGGTGGATAACTTGTGGACAACCCTGCGGATAACCATCTAACTCCTTTTCTTTCCACCTGTTGTGTTCTCCACCATCCAAACACACCCGTCCCTTGATTTCGTCTTTTCGATGCGTCCAGACCTCGTCACCGCAAACACCGGAGAGACCACCAAATGCTGACGCCGGACCACAGCCCCATGCCCTCCCAGGCACCTGCCGCCAACACTCTATGGACAGAGATCATCGATACTCTGCAGCCCCAGCTGCCGGCGCATGCCTTCCGCACCTGGCTGGAACCGATCCGCCCCTCCTCTATCGACGACGACGTACTGCATCTTACGGTCCCCTCACGCTTTTTTCGCGAGTGGATCGAGGAGAACTACCTCAAGACCCTAAATGCCACCTTGCGCGCCCTCACCGGTCTCCATCACCACATCGAACTACAGGTAGACGACCGCCTTCCAGCCGAGCGTCCCACCGATCCGCAGCTACCTTCACAGACGCCCTCCCCCCCTGCTACGCAACCCGAAAAACGCCCCGCAACAGCAACCGCACTGAATCCCCGCTACACTTTCGAGCAGTTTATCGTTGGCCGCGCCAACCAGTTCGCACAAGCCGCCGCCCGCGCCGTCGCAGAATCCCCGGCCCAAACCTACAACCCACTCTTCATTTACGGCGGAAGCGGCCTCGGCAAGACCCACATCATGCAGGCCGTCGGCAACCATCTTCTTCGCTCTCGACCCGACTTCCAGGTTTTCTATGTATCCGCCGAGACTTTCATGAACGAGATGATCTCTTCCATCCAAGAAAACGATCGCATCGCATTCCGCCGCAAGTATCGCGGCATGGATATTCTCCTGATAGACGATGTCCACTTCCTCGAGGGGAAAGAAGCAACCCAAGAGGAGTTTTTCCACACATTCAATACCTTGTACGGCTCTCACAAGCAGATCGTACTCACCAGCGACCGCCCTCCGAAAGAACTTCACACCCTTGAGGAGCGCCTTATTTCGCGCTTCGAGTGGGGTCTTGTCACCGACATTCAGGTTCCAGATCTCGAAACCCGCATCGCCATTCTCCGAAAAAAGGCCCTTGCGGACGGAATTGATGTCGACCCGGAAGTCACAGAATATATTGCCCGGCACATTAAGTCGAATATCCGAGAGCTCGAAGGCTCTCTCATTCGATTGCTGGCCTACGCTTCCATCACCAGTGAAGAGATCACCCTCGCTCTTGCCCAGCATGTCTTGCGTGACAACCTCATCCGGCAGTCGCGCCCATTGACTGTCTCTGAGATTCAGAAAAAAGTCGCCCAGGAGTTCTCCCTCTCCCTAAACGATATGCTCAGCCCGAAGCGGACCAAGGCGATCGCTCTACCCCGCCAAGTCGCCATGTACCTTGCCCGTGAGCTAACCTCCGCCTCTTTGATCGACCTCGGTCGCCAGTTCGGCGGTCGCGACCATACCACCGTTCTTCATTCCTTCGATAAGATCCGTTCCCTGATAGAAACCGATCACGAGCTCGGCGCCACGGTCCGAAAGCTCCGCAACTCACTCGACCCAACTTGACCCCGCCTATCTCTAGGGGAAACCCCTGTGGATAACTCTCTAATACTTGTGGACTCATTTCCTCCTTGTGGACAACCCCCACTCCTATGCAGACTCTCTCCACATCAAATCCACTCCCAAATGAAGCTGCTCTCTCCCTCCCAACCCATTCTCTCCCACATCCCTTCTCCTTTTCTATGACCCCTTTTCCAAAACATCCCCAGTACATCTAGTACTGCTTTCTTAGATACTAATCACACTACAACTACCAAGAGTGGTGGATAACTCGCCAGCCCCCTAGACCGGAGCACACCGTTGAAGTTCTCAATCGACAAAGACCGGCTCAACGACACCTTGACAGCGGTTGCGGCCATCATTCCGCAGCGGAGCACCCTGCCGATTCTCTCGACCTTGCTCCTGGAGCTCGAAGGTAACCGTCTCCGTATCACCGCAACCGATCTCGATGTCTATGTTGTGACCGATGTGGAGGCGGACGGTAGCGAAGACGGCGTGGTCACCGTGCCGGGACGTAGGTTTTTCGAAATAGTGAAGGAGCTGCCGAGCGAGCAGCTTTCGTTGGTGACCGACGCCAATCAAACGACCCTCACTTGTGGCCGCCGGACCTATCGCTTTCTCGGCATGACTGCCACCGATTTTCCCGCAATCCCTACATCACTCTCAGGCACCGGCGTGGAGCTTCCCGTCGCCGCCCTCTTGCGGGGTTTGCAACACACCACCTTCGCTGTCTCTACCGACGAGGCAAGACCAAATCTGCAAGGTGCCCTCGTTCAGATCTCGGCCGATGGCCTTCGCCTGGTAGCATCCGACAGCCATCGTCTGGTCAGATATGATTTTCCAGGTCTCACCGGAGAACCACTGAAAGCGATAGTACCTCTGAAAACTCTGCAGCTCCTTCTGAGAAACTTAGCATCGAGCGACGGTGTCGCAGTTCTGGAGTTGGCAGGCAACTACATCGCTTGCTCTTATGACAATACCAGAGTCTATTCCCGAATTCTCGAAGGCCCCTTTCCCGACTACGAGAAAGTAATCCCATCGGACAACACCAACGTCTTTACCCTCGACCGCGAGGAGGGTATTCGCGCACTCAGACGAGTAAGTGTTCTCTCCCATAGTCAAACACACCAAGTCCGTCTTTCCGTGGAAAAAGGTGCACTATCGATCGCAACCAACACACCGGAAGTCGGTGACGCTGTCGAGACGATCGATATCGATTATGAAGGGGAGCAGATCGATATAGGCTTCAATGCAGTATATCTGCTTGAGGTTTTGCGTCATATTGCTTCTCCGAATATAGTGATCAGATTGGGTGGCTCCACACACGCTGGTCTTCTGACTCCGGAATCGATCGACGGCGACGAGAGCTACCTCTGTCTGGTCATGCCACTGCGTCTCTATTCCCATACCTAGACCCTAGGTGCACCTCGAATCCCTCTCTACCAGGAGTTTTCGCGCACTCCCGGACCAACGCATTTCCCTCCCCGAAACAGGGCTTCGCCTCACCGGGGACAACGGCTCCGGGAAGACCAGCCTACTTGAAGCGATCGCCTATCTTTCTTCAGGTCGTTCCAATCGAGGCGCTTCCGATCATCAGATAGCTCGCCATGGCTGCACATCTCTAGAAGTTGCAGGCCGAGTGGTTCGGCCACACGGCCTTTCCACCAGTATCACCGTTAGATGGCACTCCGGCACCAAACATGTCGACCAGGATGGGCAACGTCTTCCTCGTCTCTCCGAGATGATCGGGTTGCTCCCAATCGTTCACTTCGACATCGATGACTTGACTCTTGTTCGTGCCGGCCCTCAAGCTCGACGAGCCTTCATCGATCTCACTCTCGCCACTCTTTCGCGCACCTATCTACAGAACCTACTCGACTACCGATCGACACTAAAAAGCCGAAACACCCTTCTGCGCCAGAGGAATGCAACACATCTCGATATATGGAACCTCCAACTCGCCACAGTGGGTGCCAGAATCACGCAAGAACGCGCCGCCTTTTTGCCCCAGCTCGAAGGTGCGGCTCAGGCCATCTACACCTTGATCTCCCAGAGTCCTCACACTTTATCCCTTCAATATAGACCCTCTTTCGCCACCGCCGCGCCCGACGGCGCCCTGGCCTTGCTACGAACCAAAGCTGAACGTGACTGTTCCGTTGGCTACACAACAATCGGCCCCCACCGCGACGACATCGCCATTCTCCTCGCCAATCGTCCGGCCCGCCCTTTTGCCAGTCTTGGACAGGCCAAGACCATCGTTTTGGCTCTGCTCGGCGCGCAGACCGAGCTCTTCAGCATTGCCTTGGGCCATCCTCCGGTCGTTCTTCTCGATGATCTCTGGGGAGACCTTGATCCTCAACGACTTGCCAGGCTCTCGGCGATCGTCCCCACCGACGCCCAAGTCGTTGTCACGGACGCCTCCACCGCCCGCTTGCCCGAACGTTTCTTGAACCTGCACGAACTTCGATTCTAGAACGGTTCATTGCCCCCTCACAAGCTGGAACAAAGCCCATCTCCATGGTATTCTTTCGGTTTCTAGATCCGGCTCTTTCCCCTTACTCTGGCCCACCTTGAAGAAGACACGCAACACGCCCTCGCCGCAGCCGCTCGCCTCCCTTTTGCCTCGAGTCATCAAGCACCTCGGGCTCAAAGACCAACTAGCGGATCGGAAGATTCTGGGCGACTGGCCCAAGATCGTAGGCCCGCGGATCGCCGCAACCACTACTCCCACCAAACTCCGCGAAGGCCGTCTCTATGTTGAAGTATCCAATCCAGCCTGGCTCCAAGAGCTCTCATTGATGAAACCGATACTTCTCCGCCAAATCCGCAGAGCAACAGGCCGCGACCTCGTCAAAGATGTAATTCTCGTCAACAAAGGGTCAAAGAGGTGAACCAGAACCCAGCCCAAGACTACGGCGCAAGCAATATTCAGGTACTCGAAGGGCTCGACGCCGTCCGCAAGCGTCCGAGCATGTACATAGGCTCAACTGGGCTCGATGGACTCCACCACCTCGTCTACGAAGTCGTTGACAACAGTATCGACGAGGCCATGGCCGGCTATTGCACCGAGATACATGTCTCGATCGAACACGATGGCAAGGTCTGTGTAACAGATAACGGACGTGGCATTCCGATCGACATTCACGCGGGCCAGAATAGACCCGCGGTAGAAGTGGTCATGACGCTTCTCCACGCCGGCGGCAAATTTGATAGCGACACATACAAAGTATCCGGCGGCCTGCACGGTGTCGGCGTTTCCGTGGTCAACGCCCTGTCCGCGACACTGCACGTCTCCGTTCATAGAGACGCACATGAATACGAACAAGCCTACAACCGAGGTGTTCCGGAATACGATCTCAGAAAGGTAGGGCCGTCGTCCAAGACCGGAACGACAATCACATTTCTTCCCGACACGAAGATCTTCGAAACAACCGACTTCCATTTCGAGACACTGGCCGCCCGTCTACGCGACTTGGCCTATCTTAATCATGGCATTTCGATTGTATTCGAAGACAGACGCAACGGTGAGATGGCGAGCTACTGTTATGCGGGAGGAATCTCCGAATTCGTCGAGTTCATAAACGAAGGCCGCTGCGTATTGCACCAACCTCCTATCTACATAGACCAGGAAACCAAAGGGCATCGTCTCGAACTCGCTCTTCAATACAGCGACGCCTACACGGAGAATATCCTCACTTTCGTAAACAACATTCACACAATCGAAGGTGGAACGCACCTCACGGGTTTGAGAAAGGCTCTAACTCGTATCCTGAATGACTACAACCGCGCCAACCAGAAGAAAGACACTATTGCCCTGAGCGGCGATGATTGCCGAGAAGGTCTGGCGGGAGTTCTATCACTCAAGATCCCTGAGCCGCAGTTCGAAGGTCAGACGAAGACCAAACTCGGCAATTCAGACGTAACACCATTCGTCGAATCCGTTGTTTCAGAAGCATTGGCGACATTTCTCGAAGAGCACCCATCCGAAGCCAAGCGGATCGTCGAGAAGACCATGCTTTCGGCGCGGGCACGTGAGGCCGCGAGAAAGGCGCGAGAGCTCACCAGAAGAAAGACCGCTCTCGATTCAGGCAGTCTGCCCGGTAAGCTCGCGGACTGTACCACTCGAGATCCCGTAGAAAGCGAGATCTACCTCGTGGAGGGAGACTCCGCGGGAGGCTCGGCCAAGGGTGGGCGCGATCGTCGCTTTCAGGCGATTCTTCCTCTTCGAGGGAAGATACTCAATGTTGAAAAGGCCAGAATCGACAAGATACTGGCGAACAATGAGATCAGGACAATCATCACTGCAATGGGAACCGGAATCGGCACGGATGATTTCGATATCAGCAAAGCGCGCTACCACAAGATCATCATCATGACCGATGCCGACGTCGACGGGGCCCACATACGGACTCTTCTTCTGACCTTTTTCTACCGATATTTGCGTCAGCTTATCGAGGCCGAATACTTGTACATCGCACTCCCTCCGCTTTACCGTGTCGCCAACAAAAAGCGCTCTCACTATGCCTGGGATGACGAGGAGTTGGAGAGGCTCAGCGGAGAGCTCGGCGCGAGTGGGCTTCACGTTCAACGTTACAAGGGGCTTGGGGAAATGAACCCGGAGCAGCTCTGGGCTACGACGATGGACCCTGAGACCCGCACGCTGCAGCGAGTTTCGCTCGAGGATGCCGTTGAGGCGGACCACATCTTCTCGGTTCTGATGGGCGATCAAGTAGAGCCGCGCCGTCGCTTCATCGAGGATAACGCCGTCGGAATTCGCAATCTCGATATCTGAGTGAATCGTTCGAGGCCCGTCGAGAGACTGGGCCACAGGAAGAGCCATGCCTGAAGGTCACATCGTAAACGTCCTCATCGAAGACGAGATGAGAAGCTCGTACATCGACTACTCGATGAGCGTGATCATTGGTCGTGCCCTCCCGGACGCGCGGGACGGGTTGAAGCCGGTTCATCGCAGAATTCTGTACGGAATGCGAGAGCTCGGATTGGCCCCTAATCGACCCTTCAAGAAATCGGCCAGAGTGGTAGGAGACGTTCTTGGCAAATACCATCCTCACGGCGACGGAGCGGTCTATGACGCCATGGTGCGGATGGTGCAGGAATTCTCTCTCCGCTATCCTCTGATAAAAGGACAGGGGAACTTCGGATCAGTCGACGGCGATGCCGCGGCGGCGATGCGCTACACGGAAGCAAGACTGGCCTCGCTGGCGGACGAGCTTCTGCGCGACATCGAGAAGGACACGGTCGACTTCGTCCCCAACTTCGACGAAAGTCTTGAAGAGCCATCGGTACTTCCTACGGTTTTGCCGAATCTCTTGGTTAACGGATCTTCCGGTATCGCGGTGGGAATGGCCACCAACATCCCACCCCACAACCTGCCCGAAGTCACAGCCGCAATCAAGGCGGTAATCGCCGACCCTAGCATCGACAATTTAGAGTTGATGCAATACGTGCATGGGCCGGACTTCCCAACAGGCGGCATCATATACGGCAGACAGGGGATCTTCGAAGCGTACACGACCGGTCGAGGGAAGATCATCGTTCGTGGACGCGCTGAGATCGAAGAGATTCCGCCTTCTGGTCGAGAGAGAATTGTAATCTCCGAAATTCCCTTCATGGTGAACAAGAGCACCATGATCGAGAAGATAGCGGAGCTCGTTAGAGAGAAGAAGATAGAAGGCATCTCGGATATTAGAGACGAATCGGACCGAGATGGTATGAGGGTTGTCATCGAGCTGAAGCGTGACGCCTACGGCGAAGTCATTCGCAACTTGCTCTACAAGCACACACAGCTGCAAACGACATTCGGAGCGAATCTGCTTGCTTTGGACAACAACCAGCCGCGCCTGATGACCCTGCGCCAGATACTGGATCAGTACATTGCTTTCCGGCGAAGCGTCGTAGAAAGGCGAACGCGATTCGATCTCGACAAGGCCGAAAAACGTGCCCATATTTTGGAAGGGCTGAAGATCGCTCTCGATCGCATCGACGAAGTGATTGCCTTGATCCGCGCTTCAGCCGACACGGACGCCGCTAGAGAAGGCTTGATGCAAGGATTCGGTCTCTCCGCCCAACAAGCCAAGGCCATTCTGGAGATGAGACTGCAGAGACTCACGGGGCTCGAAAGGGAAAAGATCGAAGCGGATTTGAGCGAAACGTTGGTCCTGATCGAGGAGCTGCGCGCCATTCTATCGAGTGCCGCCCGTATCGATGAAATCATCTCTGAAGAACTCGACGAGATCACCGACCGACACGGAGATGAGCGACGGACGGAAATCGTGGAGGCAAGTGGCGATTTCAATGTGGAGGATCTAATCGCCGAAGAAGACATGGTGATCACGATCTCTCACCACGGCTACGTCAAGCGTCTCCCCACACACACCTATCGGACTCAGCGCCGAGGCGGGAAGGGGCTCACTGGCGTCAAGACAAGAGAAGAGGATTTTCCAGAACACATCTTTGTAGCTTCCACCCATAGCTACATACTCTTCTTCACAAATCTAGGCATCTGTCACTGGCTGAAGGTCCACCAAATCCCACTTGCCGGCCGAACGTCGCGGGGAAAGGCCATCGTTAATCTGATTCCTCTCGACAAGGGCGAAAAGATCCGCGCGTATGTTCCAGTGCGTGATTTCTCGGGAGATCGTTACGTGATTTTCGCGACCGAAGCCGGCCTCGTGAAGAAGACAGCCCTCACGGCCTTCTCGCGCCCGAGGAGAGCCGGCATTCGAGCCATCGCGATCGAGGATGGCGACGCTTTGATAGGTGCGGTGATCAATCATCCGGGAGTCGACCTCATGTTGGCCACTCGATGGGGACAGTGCATTCGTTTCGGCGAATCCGATGCTCGGCCAATGGGGCGAGTCACTAGAGGAGTGAGAGGGATTCGACTGAAGCAAGATGATCGAGTGGTTTCGCTCTTGATGCTCGATGAAGGTGTTTCCGTTTTCACCGTCTGTGAGCGAGGCTACGGAAAAATGACCAGCACCCCGGAGTATCGCATACAGAATCGTGGGGGACTGGGGATACGCAACATCATCTGTTCCGAGCGAAACGGACGCGTGATCGCCGCAATGGCGGTTACACCCGACCAGGAGATGATCCTGCTATCGGCGGAGGGGGTTGTGATTCGATCTCCGGTGCAAACGTTCCGTTCGATCGGACGCTCGACTCAAGGTGTACGTCTAATGGACCTCCGAGGTGATGATCTTATCGTCGATGTAGCCATGCTGGCGGCCGAAGAGATCGGCGAATCGGCGGAGGATGGAAACGACGGAGCGTAGGCGCCCTAAGGGTCCGCGCAAGAATAGCTTGTCATTTGGCATCCCATCTGCGCCACATCTCCGGCCGATCGGCGAGCCCCGAAATCCTCGAAATTGCCCGACTATCGCGGACCCTAACAGACACCTCCCAATGAGCCAGCAAAGCCGAGCGGCGTCAGACGAGGTTTTTGGCCGACTCGAAACCGTTTCTTTGCTCGGGAAAGCGGTCCAGGAAGACGACGGCCGACTGATTGTCGTCGATGGCCTGCGCGGTGGCGCAAAAGCGGGGGTAGCGGCATATTTAGCCAGCGATCGGACGCTCCTTTACATCGCGGCCAATGATGAGAGTGCTCGTGCTGTGCATCTCGACTTGGGCGCCCTCGCGCCACGGCTGGACTCAGTTCTATTCCCAGGATGGTCCACAGCAGAGAACATGCCGAGATCGCCATCGATCGATGTTCTCTCGACACGAGTCGAAACCCTTCATGCGTTGCGAACGCAACATCCGAACGTGGTCGTCTCTACCAGGCCGGCGTTGGGAACGTGGACGGCGGCTCCCGAGGAGCTCGAACGAGCAACCGAGGTCGTTCACATCGGTATGGAGCTCGACCCCCTCGCGCTTCTGGAACGTCTCTCCATACGAGGCTACGAGCGCGTGGACACGGTGCAGGAGATCGGCGATGTAGCGCTTAGAGGTGGAATTGTCGATGCGTTTACCTTCGGTCTGGCCAGACCCGTGAGGATCGAATTCTGGGGAGATAGCGTAGATTCGATACGGGAGTTCGCAGTGAGCACTCAGCGCTCGGTGGGTCCCCGATCTACAGTTACCCTCTTGCCGCGGCGAGAGATTGTAATAGACGAGAAGCGGCGAGAGGATTTGAGCACCCGTTTGCGAGGCGCCGGGAAACCGAGGTTGGCGGATCGCATCGGCGTCGATCCGTACTTCGAGGGATACGAATCGAGCCTGGCTCCCTACGTGGAAGACCCATGCACGGTCGGTACGTATTTCCGAGAGAATGGGTTGCTGTTGGTTGAAAGCGGTGATGGAGATGATGCTCCCACATCATCCGTCATCGTACAGGATCCTGAAGCGGTGCTCCAATATTTCGAGCAATGGCGGCGAGTGGAGCTGCAAGACCTCGACGTGAAGGCGAACGGAGACAGGAATCTAATAAGAGTGGCCGTACGCCCACCGCCCATCCCTTCCGGTCGGTCGGATGCGCTGGTCGAAAGTGTATCGAACTTGACGAAGCAGGGCCTTCGAACGCTGGTCTACTGCGAAAACGAGACACATCAACGACGCTGCCGTGAGATATTGTCGGATAATGAGCCGCCGATCGAGGTGAGAGTGGGTGTCCTGTCCGGCGGATTCGTTCTGCCGGACGCTGGAATAGCCTTTCTTGCGGACCACGAGGTATTTCGCAGAAGTCCGAGTATGCGGGATGCACCCAGGTTCGAAGAAGGTGCACACGTGACCGATGCGTTTTCGCTGGAGCCCGGTGACTACATCGTGCACATCGATCATGGCACCGGCGTTTTCGAGGGCATCGATCGTCTGGTGGTGGACCGGCGCAGGACCGATTGCCTCAGACTTGGCTATCTGGGAGGCGATCGGCTCTTCGTTCCGATCGATCAGCTCGACCGCGTGCAAAGACTGCGCGACACCGATGACGCACCGATTCCCAAGGGACTCGACAAACTTGGAGGCAAGAGCTGGGCGCGCCGGCTGCAACGGACCAAGCACGCGATCGAGCGCATGGCGAAGGACCTGCTCGATCTCTACGCCAAACGCTCGCAAGTTCATGGTCACCGTTTCGACGAAGACGGCGCATGGGAGAAGGAGCTCGCCGAGGCGTTTCCGTGGGAAGAGACACACGATCAGCTGCGGGCGGCGGATGAGATTCGCCAAGATCAACTCTCATCAAGAGCGATGGACCGGCTGATCTGTGGGGATGTCGGATTCGGAAAGACCGAGGTTGCTCTGAGGGCGACCTTCAAAGCGGTTCTGGGCGGGAAGCAGGTGGCAGTGCTCGTGCCGACGACCCTTCTCGCCGAGCAACATCATGAGACCTTCCGCTCTCGATTCTCCGCGTATCCGATCGAGCTGCGATCGCTGTCACGCTTCAGGACCGCGAAGTCCCAACGAGAGATCGTCGACGGTTTGCGATCCGGTCGAGTGGATATAGTGATCGGGACGCACCGCATACTCTCAACAGATGTGCAATTCGCCGATTTGGGCCTCCTGATCGTCGACGAGGAACACCGATTCGGTGTTCGACAGAAGGAGAAGATCAAGGGACTGAAGCTGCGAGCCGACTGTCTGTCGATGACGGCGACGCCGATCCCACGAACACTGCACATGGCGCTCTCGGGGATTCGAGATCTTTCGCTGATCGCCACTCCGCCGAAGAACCGATTTCCAGTAGAAACCGAGGTGCTGGAGTTCTCGGAGACAGTGATCAGGGAGGCGATCGAGCGCGAATTGGCCCGGGACGGGCAGGTGTTTTTCGTCCACAATCGGGTGCGCACACTTGGAGCGATGGAAGGACTGCTGCGCAAGATCGTTCCGGACGCGCGAATTGTCGTGGCCCATGGGCAGATGCCGGAACGAGAGCTCGAAAAGGCGATGACGGCTTTCTACAGGGCCGAGGCCGATCTTCTGATCAGCACGATGATCGTAGAATCGGGATTGGACCTTCCGAACGCCAACACCTTGATCGTGCACCGCGCCGATCGCCTCGGTTTGGCGCAACTACATCAGCTTCGGGGGCGCGTCGGCCGCGGGAGCAGAAAGGCAAGCGCCTACTTCCTCGTCCCGCGGCACGCCAGACTGCACTCCCAGGCAAGGCGCAGGCTCCGTGCGGTCCGAGATCATACGGAACTGGGTGCGGGCTACTCGATCGCCTTGCGCGACATGGAGATCAGGGGCGTGGGGAATCTGCTGGGTTCGGAGCAGCATGGCTTCATTCACACCGTCGGATTCGAGACATATTGTCGCTTGCTGAGCGAGGTCGTAGCGGAGCTCGAAGGTGACGCGCCGCCCCGAGATTTCGACCTCCGGATCCATGCACAGGTCGACGCGTATGTGCCTGAGGGGTACATTCCGGAGCCGGCGGAACGATTCACTCTCTACAAGCGGCTCAGCCGCTTCACCGATCCGCTGCAGCCCTCGGATCTTCTGGCGGAGTGCCGAGATCGATTCGGACCTCCGCCCGAAGCGCTGGAAAACCTTGTGCACCTGAAAGAGCTGGAAATCCGTTTGCGATCGATCGGCGTCGAGGACCTGATCTTGGGTTCCGAGAGTGTCGATCTGGGATGGACACGTGAGCATGCGCCAAAGGCACGGACGTTGGAGAAGCTCGCGACGATTCTGGCCGGCCGCGTTCTCTTCAGGCCCTCGGATCGGCTGCGCGCGACGGTTCAAGGACCCTCGGATCTCGTGTCGGCATTGGAGCTGGTGAAAGAAATGCGGAAGGCATTCGAAATGCAGGGAGCCGATCGAGAGGATTCGACGAGCCCACTCGAAGGACGATCGAAAAAGGAGGACAGATGAACCGCAGGCGACGGGCAGGATCGGCGTGGATCGCCTCGGTCACCGGGTTGGCGATCGGACTCGGCGGTTGTGGCGCATCCGAGCCTCAGGAGTTCCGCGTTGGCGATCGGATCGTGACGGTGGCCGAGGCCGACCGCTACCACGAGGACCACCGCGCCCGCCTGCCGGTAGGGCGAGACGCTCTTCCGAGAGCGGAGTTCATCGAGCAGCTGGCGCGAAGATTGCAGTTGGTGATGGCGGCGGAACGGCAAGGTCTGTATCTCGATCCCCTGCTCGCGGCGAGGGAGCGCAGCGAGGCCAAGTATGCGGCCCTCAGGCTCTATGGGCCGACCGTCGTAGACACCACGGTACTGATCGGCATGGCGGATGCGCGGGAACGCTTCCGCCGGAAGAACGAGGAGCGACGCGCCCGGCAGATTGTGGTGGACGATCCCGAAGAGGCGCAGCTGATCAAGCAGGAGCTGGAATCAGGGGCTGAATTCCGCAAGCTCGCACTCGAAAGATCGAATGCCAAGCGTGTGAAGCACACGCACGGCGATCTGGGATGGTCGAAGCGCGGCCGAATGGTCGCACCGGTCGACGAGTTGATCTTCTCATTGCCGGTCGGTGGAACGTTCGGAACCGCTCAAAGCGAGCACGGGCACCATGTGATCGAGGTGATTGAGGAACGCTTCGAGGAACCGACCAACGCTGATTCGGTCTACCGGACTTTACTCGCGGAGATGAGTGGGGGGATCGTGCGGCAGCGAGAGGCCGATTTCCTCACGGGTATCCTGGGAGAGGTGGAGATCGTCTGGAACGAGAGGATATGCGATCGCTTGGTGGAGACCACGATGTCCGGGACCCGAGAAGCGGAGAGCATGCTCCGCCATCTCTTGCCCGACAGCGCCGAAACGCTGCTCTCGATCGATGGCAAGGCGCTTTCGTTGGGGGCATGCTTGACCGAGTACGCGACCTACAATCCAGGCCGCAGGGCGGTCATGAAGACCCCCGAGACAGTGAAGCACTTCTTCCGGGGGATGGCGATTGAACACACGCTCTACGAAAAAGCGCTGGCTCAGGGCTACGGCGATCGCGAGGAAGCCAAATCGATCGCGAGGATGGGGATCGAGATTTGGCTGGCGGAGAGGGCCGAACAGCTGCTACTGGCGAAAACGCAGAGCTATTCCCCATCCGAGGTCGAGATTCGGAGGTATTTCGAAGAAAACCGGGAGGAATTTCAGATGTCGAAACGGATCGTGATCGGCGAGATCACGGCCCGACATCGGCTGCGAATCGCCGAGGCGGATTCGCTCCTGGGTCGCGGCGCGCCCTTCAAGGCGGTCGCGGCGCGATACTCCGAAGGGTATACGTCGAGGAGTGGGGGCCGGTTGGGACCCTTTGAGAGGCCGTATCGACCAGATCGCTGGGACCAAGCCGATACGCTCGAGATCGGCCAGAGAACTCCGCCGTTCCAAGACGAAGAGGGCTGGGCGATCGTGGAGCTGAGGAAGCGGGTTCCCCCGAAGGAGCTGAGTTTCGAAGAGGCACGCCGTACCATCAGCCACCGGCTGATCAAGGCGAAGCGAGAGGAGCGAAAGGTCGACGTGCAAGCTCTCCTGGATGAGTGGTTCCCGGTAGAGTGGCTGTCGACATGATCCGGACCCGAATCGTTCCGATCTCCGTCTTGCTCCTCGTAGCGGCCGGAGTCCCCAAGGCCGAGCTGCTGGAGGGGATTGCCGCACAGGTCGGCGACGAGCTGGTCTTCGTCGGCGAGGTGGAGGAGCGCGCCTATCTGAGCCGGCTGCCCCGAGGTGCGGCGCAAGGACCGCCGACGGAGGCGGATCGCCGCACGGCCCTCGAGGAGCTGATCAACGAGAAAATCCTGCAGATCTATGCCGCCGAAAAAGGGATCGAGATCAGCGATGCGGAGCTGGAAGATGCCGTGGAGCGGGCTCTGGCGAATGTGAGAAGCAACTTCGCCAGTGACGAGGAGTTCGTCGGTGCTCTGGCGGCCGAGGGGCTCAGTGAGGCAGCGCTTCGACAGAACTACGAAGAGGAGATCCAGGACAAGCTCGTTCGCGATCGCGTGATCGCAGCGGAAATCTACGAGCGCGTGGAAGTCAGCCGACGCGAGGTTCAGGGCTACTACGATGCCCACCATGATGAGCTCGAACGAACGGAACGGAGCTACCGACTCAGCCGTTTCTCCATTCCGCTTCCGCTCGCGGAGCCCGAAGCCCAACAGGCCCGCGATCTTCTTGAGAAACTGCGAGACACGATCAAGGGACCGCAAGAGTTCATCGATGCCGCTCGCGCCCACACCGAGGATCTGGGAACAGCCGAGCGAGGCGGAGATCTCGGCTGGATCACCAAGGGCACACTGGTGCGAGAGATCGACGCGCTCGTCCAGAGCCTGGATAGGGGGCAGATGAGCGACGTCGTGCGCTCGAGATTTGGGTTTCACCTTTTCTTCGTGGACGAGCGCAGGGGGGAAGAGTCCCATCTTTACCACATCCTCAAGACCACCTCCCTGGATGAGGAGCGCGCGGCGGAGATCCGGCGAGCAGTGAGCGAGGCCCGCGCGGAGTTGGTGAATGGGCGAACCGATTGGCCGGGCTTCGCCGCGCGTTTCCCGGGGGCCCGTGAGCAGAGAGATGCGGACGAAATAGCGGAAGAGGAGCTCGATCAGTCGGAGAGGGCCGCGCTGTCTGCGATGAAGCCGGGCGATGTGAGTCCGGTTCAGATCTCGCCGATCGACGTCTCCGTGATCAAGCTCGACGGAGTCAGCGGTGGCAGGGTGCGATCCTTGGGTGAGCTCTATCCCCGAATCGAGGAGCGGCTGCGACTGGAGAAGCTCGATGCACGTTTCGTGGACTGGATCGCGGAGCGACGTGAACGGGTCTTCGTGCGCGTGATTTCGAGTTCGCCGGAGCGCTTCGAATGAGCTCGATCGTGATCGGAGTCACTCTTGGCGATCCCGGTGGGATCGGCCCGGAGCTGGCGGCGCGCGTGGCGGACGATCCTCCGGCCGGTGTATCGCCGCTGCTTTTCGGGACCGAAGCGGCGCTCGAGCAAGGAGCAGTGAGGGCAGGGATCGACGCTGCGGCGCTCGCCGACAGACTTCGTCCTTGTCCGGGACCATCGGATGTTCCTGTGGGCGAGCCCTCGCGCGCGGCGGGGGAATGCGCGCTGGAGGCGATTCGGACCGCGGTCGAATGCGCCCAAAGGCGCGAGATCGCCGCCCTCGTCACCGCCCCGATCTGCAAAGCATCGTTTGCCTTGGCCGGGGTCGACCATCCGGGGCACACAGAGCTACTGGCGAAGCTATGCGGCGCCGACCGGGTCGGGATGGTCTTCGTCGCGCAAGGGTTGCGCGTCGCGCTATTGACCACGCACATCTCAGTGGCCGAAGTGCCCGAGCGGGTCTCGAAAGGCTCGGTGCTCGGGTGTATCCGGTTGCTCCACGGGGCGCTTGAATCGGAGTTCGGCGAGCGCGATGTGCCGATCCGCGTTGCGGGGCTCAATCCCCACCTTGGGGAGCGAGGGCTCTTCGGGCGAGAGGAGATCGATTCGATCGCGCCGGCTGTCGAGGCCGCTCGAAACCAGGGCATCCAAGCTTCGGGACCGGATCGAATCGAAGAGGTGCTGGCACCCTCCGGTGTCGGCACTCCGCTGCGCGGCGTCGTCGCGCTGTACCACGACCAGGCCCTGGCACCGCTGAAGATGATCCACGGTCTCGACATGGTGAACGTGACGGTCGGGCTGCCGATCGTTCGCACCTCGCCGGACCATGGCACCGCCTTCGAGCTGGTTGGATCGGGGCGCGCTTCGGTAGCGGGCATGAGCCTGGCCATGGAGTGGGCGAAGAGACTTCATCGCGTGCGAGAAGCTCGACGGGCAGGAAGGGAGCGGGCGGGGCACGGAACGGGGAATCTCGCCCAATGATGCTGCACGATCTGATCGGCCAGACGAGAGCGGTCACGATGCTCGAACGCGCCCTCGGATCGGGGCGATTGCACCACACCCTGCTCTTCACCGGTCCGTCCGGGGTGGGAAAATGGTCGGCGGCCCACGGGGTGGCGGCTGCTCTGCTCTGCCGGGAGACACCGCGAGAAATGGCGGGACGGGCGTGTGGGTGTTGTGGGGACTGCAGGCAGGTGCTTGGGCTAGCGCATCCTGATGTGCACTACATCATGCCGATCGCCGGGCCGGCGAGTGCCTACGATCCCAAGGAGAGGCCCGCCACCGATCCCAAGAAGAGGCCCGCCACCGATCCCAAGAAGAGGCTCGCCACTGAAAAGGACACCCTCATTCGTCTACTGGCCGATCGCCGGTTAAACCCCTTCGCGCACGCGGAGCAGGAGGGCACTCCGTCGATCAGCGTCGCTTGGATCCGAGAGATTCAGCGGGTCCTCGCACTGCGGTCGCACGGCGGGGGAGGCCGGATCGTCATCGTACGAGAGGCGGAAGCGATAAACCCCACGGCGGCCAACGCCTTCTTGAAGACATTGGAGGAACCACCCGAGGGATCGTTCCTGATCTTGACGAGCGCGGCGCCCGCCAGGCTCCTGCCCACAGTCCTTTCAAGGGCTCAGCGCATCCCTTTTGGAATCCTTGATCGTGAGGAGATGTCGCGCTTCGCCTCCGTCGTCGGGGATCGTTTGGAGAATGGGGGCCGGTCCAAAGAGGTCGAGCCCCTGAGACGCGCGTTCGCCGGAACGAGCCATGATTCGTTGATCGAGCAATCGAAGGGCCGACCCGGGGAGCTCTTGGAGCGCTTGAGTCTCGGACCGCCGGTTTATCGTGACCTGGCCTTCCGTCTTCTCAGTGACGGCATCGGGCGCGATGTACCTGGATGGATCGCGCTCATCGAGAAGGCAGGGGGAACGAAGAAGCTGAACCGCGGGCAGTGCGAGGGCTTTTTCGACGCGCTCCTCCCTGCGTTTCGCGATCTGCTCGCGCTTCAGAATGGCTGGCTAATCGTGGACGGCGAGATGCGTGCGGCGATCGAATCCGCCGCGAATCGAATTCCGCGCGAGGCGGTTCCGAAGATGCTGGCTTCGATTCAAGAGCGACGCCGGCTCTTGCAGGAGGAGGGGACGAGAAATGTGAACCCGTCGTTACTCATGGCGGTGACCCTGGCAGACCTTGCCCGCGGAGCAGCCGGAGCATGATCGATACCCACGCCCACATGAATCTGGCGGAGTACGAGGACGATCGGGGCGAGACACTGGAACGCGCCCGAGCGGCCGGCGTTCGGGGGATCGTAAACATCGGCATCGATGAGGCGACATCGCGGGAGTGCCTGGACCTGGCGGGGAAGGGGGCGGGCGATCTCTACGCGACGGTTGGGTTGCACCCGAACAGTGCTGCGGGGGCCGGGGACCTCAATTGGATCGAGGCGCTCACCGACCATCCGCGGGTCGTGGGAGTGGGCGAGACCGGTTTGGACTTCTATCGCGACCGTGCGACGCCGGTGGAGCAGGAGAGAGCGTTCGACCGCCAGATCGAGATCGCCAGACGCAAGGAGCTCACGCTGATCGTCCACGTCCGAGAGGCGGAGGAACGCGTGCTCTCGATGCTCGAAGCGGTGGAGGGAGTCCTTGGCGTCTGGCACTGCTTTTCGGGGACGCTGGATCACGCGCGGAGGGCGCTCGATCTGGGGCTCTTTCTGGGAATCGGCGGGCCGGTGACCTTCAAGCGATCGGACCGGCGGGAGCTCTTGGCGCAGATCCCGCGCGACAGGGTGGTGCTGGAGACCGACTGCCCCTTCTTGGCACCCCATCCGCATCGCGGGCGGCGTAACGAGCCCGCCTACCTTCGTTTGATTCGCGAATCGGTCGCGGAATCTTGGGGAGTCAGTGAGGAGGAAGTGGACCGGTTGACCGACTCCGCCGCGACGGCGCTCTTCCGTCGCGATCTGGCATCATCCGCGGAGTCCTCTGGAGGGTGATGGAAGAGAAGCGGCGATTCCGGCCGAGCCGGAAGTTGGGGCAGAACTTCCTCATCGACACACAGGTCGCGCGACGGATCGTGGGGGCGGCCGCCATAGAGCCCGGCGAGCCGGTGATCGACATCGGGGCCGGTACGGGTGCGTTGACGCGACATCTGCTCGAGCATCCCTCGAATCCACGAGTGACGGCGGTCGAGATAGACAAGCGCTTGGCCGAGGAATTGGAGCGTCGTTTTGGGGACGGATCGAGGTTCGAGCTGGTCAGAGCGGATATTCTGCGGGTGCCCGTCGACCGCCTGCTTCCGGGAGCGCCGGCGCAAGGCGTCGTGCTCACCAATGCGCCCTACTCAATTTCGGGAGCGCTGCTCCGGTGGCTGATGCAAGCGGCGCCGCGAATTGATCGGATCGTCGCCATGTTTCAAGAGGAGGTGATCGAGCGGATTCTGGCCGAGCCGGGCAACAAGACCTATGCGATGCTGACGGTGGCATGCCGCTTCCATTTTCGGGTGGAGCGCTGTTTTTCGGTGCATGCCGGGGCTTTTCGCCCGCGTCCTCGGGTGGAGTCGACCGTGATCAGATTGATCCCCCACCGAACGCCGCCGGTCGCGGTCGTCGATTCCGGTCTCTTCATGAGCGTCGCGCGAGCAGCATTCTCGCAGAGGCGGAAGACCCTGCGGAACAGCTTGAGGGCGGGCGCGAAATCGTTGCCGGGAGGGGCGGAAGCAGTCGATCGTGCCCTGGAACGAGCTGGAATCGATCCCGGGCTCAGGGCGGAGATGCTGGATCTCGACGACTACGCCCGCCTGGCCAATGGGTTCGGTTGATCCGGCTCCGATCCGCCGTGCCGGAGCCGGGGCGATGCTCACCATGTTCGTTGCCACGGGAGGCGCGGGCCAGGAAAGGAGCGAGAGCGACTACCGCGCGACGGGATCGGTATTCGAGGAGCGAGTGGGGCTTTCGCAAGAGATCGGCACGGTCTTCGCTCTCGATTCCGATTGGCGAATGGCCGCGGATGCCTTTCGGAACGGAACGCGCGATTCCAGCAATGGGTATTCGAGCGACCGCACCAACTTGGCTCTTGCGGTCGGTCGCTCTCTGCGCTCATGGCTCAGTGTGGCGAGCGGATTGACAGCGTCGCAGGAGGTCTTCTCTCGAAGCTCCCGGGTCGAACAGGCGGCCCAAGAGTTCAACCTGTCGGGGCGCATCGAAGGGCTATCCGGATTCTCAGTGGCGGATACTCTGGGTGCATTCTGGTTTCGAACCGACGACCACGACGCCCTAGGGCCCTCGATTCAGGCCAATCGGGGTTTTGAGAACATCGCCGTCCTGGAGGCTTCGGGGAGGCGTGGCGCCGCCTCGCTGAGTGGGGATCTTCGAGTGAAGAGCCAGTTCGCGGCGGACTTCCCAGCCAGCACGATCAATGGAAGGGGGGCGTTCAATTACACCGGACGTCGCCTCGATATCGACGTGGATGCGGGGGGCAAGTGGGCCCGCGATTTCCCGGTCAGTGAGGTGTTGCGTGGATTCGAAAAACGGATCACCGAAGAAGGGCGGGTCACGAGCACGGTAAATCACACCGCCTTCTCGGAGCGTCTCGATGCCAACTTGACTCTGGAAACTCGCCGCAGCGACAGACGTTACATCGATCAGCCCCACAAGGACCGCCGGGAAGAGGACGATTCGCTAGTCGCCAGGCTGCTCTATGAGTTTTCCCGATCGAAAAGCATCTCGTTGGAGATCGAGCGGGGCTTCTTCCGCGAGATCGACGCGCGGCCGAGCGGTGGGGAGCTCGATCGCCGGGTCGAAAAACGGGGTATCGGAGCGGGCGCGACCTGGGAGCCGGGTCAACGGCTCAGCCTCACTCTCGATGGTAGCCGGCAACTTCATCGAACCGATCACCGTGGAGGATTCGCGGGGGACGATGAGGACGATCTTGGTGATGTCTTCGACGCGGATCTCACTCTTCGCCCCGGTGCGGGGTTCGAGCTCAACTCCCGCTTCGCGATCGACCGTCTCCAGGAGCGACATCTTCGCGCCGAGTGGGCGGCCTTCAGTTTGGATCGCACCGCCTACACTTCTCTGACGACGCTGTCCTATGAGCCGGCGGATTCGCTCCATCTGATTGTGGGAACGACCCTTCTGTCCACCTTTACCGACTATCTGCACGACGCCGATGAATCGGCGATACTCCTCGATCGACGGGTTTCGTCGAAAGTGGTTTGGCGGGGGCGAGACCTGGGAGCGAGTTTCG
Organism: Gemmatimonadota bacterium; assembly: GCA_002686955.1. GTDB lineage: Bacteria. Next base: position 10,374 of record NYZA01000133.1, on the reverse strand, counting down.
AGGCGCGGCTTCGGCTCAAGACACGCGGTGATCTGATCGAGTCTTCATCTGGAGATGTGTCGATTCGACCGAAGGAAGAGAGCGTGATCTCCGCCCTCGATCTGGAGCTCGATCGCAGCCTGGACCAGTGGGGCAATGTGGCTTTGGGCTGGATCTGGACAGAAACCGCGGTTCGGGGGAATGAGCCGACGCCGGTGCACGATCTGAGTCTCGATGTAGGCTTGGTGCTGCATGAGAGGGGGACTTTCGATTTGATTCTCGAAGAGCGGATCCGTTCGATCGATCAGGCCGATCGCTTCAGGACCGACATCAGTGCAGCGCTGCGATGGGGCTTTTGAGGCGGACCAAGAAATGACAGCTTTTGGTGTTCGATCTCCGTTCCGATTGTCGCCGATGGCGGCTGCCTTGCTGGCGATCGCCGCCTGTACCGACCCTTTCGATCTGCGAGAAGGGGAGCCCCACGAGGAATTGCCGGAGTGGTGGCTGATTCCGGTAACTCCCCAGTTGGTTCTCGAAGACTTGGTTCAGCTCTACGAGAACCAGGCTGCGAGTTTGATCTCGAATCTGGCGGCAGAGGGGTATCGATTCCTCCCCGACCCATCGGACGCGGTGTCCTTTCCCGATGCAAAGGAGCTAGATGTCGACGATGAGGAGCGCTTCACCCTCTCATTGCTGGCGAACCCACCCACGCTCACGCTGACGCCATCGCGCCCGGATGGGGCCCCGGTCAATGATGAGATAGAGCTCTACCGGGACTACACCTTGACTGTGGCAAGCCCTTTTGGGAATGAACCGCCCCCCGTGATCACCGCGGAGGGCGAGGCGGTGTTTCGGCTCCAACGTTCTCCGGTCGGTGTCGAGTGGGAAATCGTCGAGTGGGAGGACCGCCGGGGAGCGACTGAGTGGAGCTGGGGCCTCATGAAGCTCGAGCTCACCGGGGGAGGTTGAGCATGCTCTCCTGCGGCAGCGCCTGGGCCCGGCGCCTGATTCCGGAGCGGTGGCGCTTGAAGCTCCACCCCTTCCCCTCGTTGCGGGAGCCGGCTCTCCAGTCCGCCGGTGTGTGGGAGGAGATCCCCGAGGGCCCGGTCTTGGTTTGGAGCAGCGACCCGGCAGGGACATTGATCGGCTGTGGCGGGACCCTCGCTCGCTGGGCCGATGCCGGCATCTCGATCGATCTGGTCAGGATCGAGCGGCACCCGGGAAACGAGGGTCCGGATCCCGGCGGGCTCGAAAATGCGATGGAGCGGCTGGGGCTCGACTCGCTTCGGCCCCTCGTTCCGGAGCACGCGATCGAAGATCTTCTTCGGATCCAGCCCGAGATCCTACTCATTCCGGGACCGCTCGATGCCGCCGCGGAACTGCCGATCCTCTATGCGCGGGCCGCTCCCTCGATAGCACCGAAATGGATTGCGCTTTACGAAGGCAACGATTGTGAGCTTGCGAATGTAGTGGTTGAGCTGAGCGCCGAGGAGGTCGAACGCAAGCGCGTGGCTCTGGCCGAGGTGTCGGCGGAGCTCGCGCATGCGGCCGATGGCTTGGCGGAGTACCGTGCCTTCGCTACGCGCTTCGTTTGGGGTCGCTCGGAGGCCTACCTGCGTCTCTCGCCGGGCGAACTTCGGCGGGTGATAGCGACTTCAGGCGACCTCAGGGGTTGAGTGCGAATGAAAGGGCGAGATCGATACCGCTTGCGTCATCGAAGAGCCCGCCGCGATGGCCGACGCCGAAATCAAGCGCGATCGGTCCCGGACTGAGACCGAAGCCGGTCGTATATCTGGCTCCATCGAGAGAGCTGAAACCGCTCCCGATGCGCAGTGGCAGCCAAGAGAAGGGGCGCAGCTCCAACCCCCCACCGATGTCGGAATCATCGCCGATCCTGGTGAGAGCCGCGACAAAGAGGAGTCGGCTCGCCAGTGGTCGTGCAATGCCGAGGCGCCAGACCGGCGGCAATGCAGCAATGAACGGATCGATCGGTTCATCCACTTCTTCAGGCTTTTCGGGCTCTTCGCTGAAATCGAGCTGATCCTCATAGCGGAATCCGCTGAGGCGTGGGTTGGTATCCCACTCGATCGAAGCGAAAAGATTCGATGCAGCGGCCGAAAAGGTGGTGCTGCCGAGATTGAAGGCCAGGCCAAGGTCGATTCCGTAGCCCTGTCCTCCTTCCGCGGTTGTGGTAAGAAGCGTACCGCTGGTTCCTACCGCTTCGATGACGCCGTCTTCGAGCGTGGGATTCAGGTCGCCGGTTGCCTCGCCTTGGGCGTGGAAATGACCATGCAACCACTTCACCGATGCGCCGATCGAGAGTGGGCCGAGTCCATATCCCAGAGCAATTCCCAGCTCCGTCCAGGCATCGAGCTCGCCGGAGGTCGCGCCGAAATGGACCGGATCGTACATCTCCACTCCTTCGAGCGCCAGCTCCGCCCACGCGCGGGAGACGGTAGCTCGCGACACGATGGACGTCGTCGAAAAGAGCGCGATCGATCCAAACTGAATACCAGGTAGTGCGCCGGTTCCCCTTGCATGAAGCGACACCCCGCCGGGGCCGATGGCATTCAAAATATCGCTCTTTGCCTCATCGTCGAGGAATTGGCCGTTGTAGTCGCGGTAGTCAGCGAGTCCAAAAGCGTCATTTCCAATTGTTGCCTGCGCGCCGATCATCCCCACCGACCAGGAAGGCCCATCGGCCAGAGCTAGATGGGCGGGGTTCTGCCACGCGGAAGCAAGGCCTCTGCTGGCCGCTAGACCGCCGCCACCGAGAGCTAGAGATGCGGCGTCGGGACCGCCCGCAAGAGCTGCACGCGGGGAGAGTGCGAGTAACAATGCCAAGAAGAGCGATTGTTTGGTTCTCATGCCATTGGCACCTAGTCGATGTCGCCGATTCGGGCGGTGAATTCGAGATGGGCAATCATGTCAACAGCATCTGTTCCATAGATCGAAACAACGTCGCCATTCGAACCAGGAACACTCAGTATCGGGCTGAGGAAGAACGCCTTGTCCATGAACAACGCCTCGATATCTTGGCGCTGGATCTCGATGCGAGTAACAGTTACCTCGGGACCAAGGGGACGTCCCTCCTCGTCCACCGCCGCGGCATCGACGGACATTGATCCATCACCTGGGATGATCAGGGCCGGATCGTCTAGCACGGCGGAAGAATCGGAGTCGATGCGGATCTCGATACCCATGCCGAGCGGAATCGAATTCTCGATGCGCAGAGCGATCGTGGCCTGCTGAACCCGATCTAGCACCATCTCTCTGATCTCTTCGTCGATGTCATCGATCCGTTCGACGGAAAGAGTGTCGCTGAATCCATCGAGAGAGAGCTCGAAGGGAGTGGAAATCAGAAGCCCTGCCGCGATCTCGTCGCTCGAGTCGAGCGAGATCGGCGTGATGCCGTCTCCGAAACGAACCTCCCCGGAACGGATCACCACAGGCGGCGCGACATCGAGGAAGGCCGCGAGCTCATCGCTGTCGAGCTCGATATTGCCTCCTTGCGCGGGCACGAGGCCTCTTACATGGAGAGCTGGACCCCCACTGGGAGCGGAGAGGGCGAGATCTAGATCCAGGTCGGCCGGCAGGGGGCCATCGAACACAATTGTTCCCCGGGGAGATGCGAATTTGAAGCCGAAGTCGGACGCTGCAAGATCGGTCTCGACCTCTTCGGGCTCGATTTCGAAAGGCGTCGAGATCACCCCGGTGACCCGCGCGAGCTCCAGATCGCTTTGGACGACGCCGATGTCGAAACGATCCGCCGCATCGATCTCGACCGGATTGCCCCTGCGATCCTCGGTTCGAACCGTTGCAATTACTCGAAGCTCTTGGGCGCCGGCATCCGGCACGATTCGCGCGCCGGAAAGATCGAGTGAGAGCGATGAATTCGTTGTCGCATCGACCCAGGTCGATTGAGACAATGGCGTGCCGTCGCGGAGATAGGTCGGAATCGAGATATCCACCTCGACGCCCATGGCGAACCCATTGTCGTAGTTGATATCGAGCGAGCCTTCGAGAATCTCCGCGCTCTCGATGCGTATGTGATCATCGAGTGGGAATGCGGACTCGAAGACTTGAACGACCGATTCAGGTTCCCCCAGCATTGCGTCGGCGACAATCTCGATTCCCAACGATACGGTGGCTTCGACTGTGGCGTCCGGATCGATCCAAACAGAGGTCTCTCCACTGCCGGGCGAAGTACCGTCGACTACGACCACGAGATCTCTGGAAAGCGTACTGCTGCCCATGTCGAGCTCTGCGAGATGGGTTTGATCCGGCAAGATCGGTGCGTCGATGGTGGTCTGTGCCAACAGCTCGCCATCCGGAGTGCGAAGCTGCAGGCGACGATCGGAATCGGGCAGTCCAGCTTCGAAGACCTCCACGGGTAAACCGTTGTGAATCGAAACTGTGACCGATCCTTCGGCGACATGAACGAACTCGTGATCAATGACATCTTCAAGGGTCACGGTTGCATGAAATGCGAAGGTGTCTACCTTCCCGCTGAAGGGCCCAGGCTGGGCTTCCAGTTGAGACGCGAGGTCGGAAAAGCGGAACGAAACGGGCGCTGCATCGAAAGGAACGTCGAGATCGAGGTCCAGAATTCCGTAGCTCGAAGTGTCGCTGGTGGAACCAGCGATCAGCGCTTCGGCGAGTGAGATGGGATCCAGATCGAGATCGATCTCGAGTCCGAGCGATGCCGGGTCCGCAGGATCGTAGACGACCAGGGAATCGAGCTCCTGGAGCAACTCCGCGGCTTCCCAATCATGGCCGAAAAGCGGGATTGCGTACGAAGCATCCCAAGACGGAGCCTGTGGTGATTCGAGGCCGCAGCCCAGAACCAGCGGCGCCAAGGTTGCCATCAGTGTGCAGATACGAGCGGATGTTCTGTTTGTGGCCGTCATGCGCTCCCCTTCGCGACTGTTGCGGACGGATCGACAGTTGTAAGATCGCGGGGGACGCCCGACGGTTCAATGGTGAACCGTGATCTAATGCTGCTCAAATGCGTTCAAATAAGGGACACGAAACGCTTTCTATGCCTCGATCAAGCGTCCAGCTCTTTGAGCTTCCGGTAGAGTGTGCGCTCGCTGATGCCGAGAGCCTTGGCCGCGCGCTTTCGGTTTCCGTCGAAATCGAAGAGTGCACGCTGGATCATCTGGCTCTCCATCTCGTCGAGAGATGCGTAGTTGTCTTCGTCTGGGACCAGGATGGGGCCCGGCTCTCTCGGCGGTGCCGAGCCCGGATCGGTCGGTGTCCTGGGCGCGGGATGCGCGGACATCGATTGCATCTGAAGCAGGATCGTCTTGATCTCCGCGATCTCGGCTCTGAGCGCAACGAGGCTCTGGTAGAGAGCCGCCCGCTCCATCTCCTCTTTGGATCGTGCGATTGTGGCGGGCAGGTTCACGCTCGAGCCCGATACGAAGGAGTGGATTTCGGAGGGAAGATGGTCCCTTCGCACCGGCTGACCTTGGGCAAGGAGCACCGCCCGCTCCGCGGCGTTGCGGAGCTCGCGGACGTTGCCGGGCCAGCGATGTTCGCTGAGCGTGTCGAGGGCGAGGGGATCGGTGCCGCCGTAGATGACGCTGTTGCGGGCGGCGACCTCCGCGGCGAAGTGCTCCCACAGGATCGGTACGTCTTCCCCGCGCTCTCGCAATGGGGGAACCTGAATCTCGACGATCTTCAAGCGATAGTAGAGGTCCCGGCGAAAGTCCCCCTTCTCCACGGCCCCCCCCAGATCCTTGTTGGTTGCGGCGATCACCCGGCATCCGGTCTGGATGTCGACGTTTCCCCCAACGCGTGCGAAGCGGCCGTCTTCCAGAACGCGCAGCAGCTTGATTTGCGTGTTGAGGTCGATCTCCCCGATTTCGTCGAGGAAGAGAGTCCCACGGGTTGCCGCCTCGAACTTGCCCTTGCGCACCGAATCGGCACCGGTGAACGCGCCCTTTTCATGGCCGAAGAGCTCCGACTCGAGCACGCTGCTTGCGAGCGCCGCCGCGTTCACGGCGACGAATACCTCGTTCCGCCTGGAGCTCACCCCGTGAAGCGCCTTGGCGACCAGCTCTTTTCCAACGCCGCTTTCGCCGGTGATGAGCACCGTCGCGAAAGTGGGCCCGATCAGGCGGATCATGTTCCTGAGCTCCTGAACCGCGCGAGAAGCTCCCAGTATGTTGAATTGATTGTGGGTTAGAGCCTTACCGAGCAGCGCCTCGAGTCGTTGGGCCAGGCCACGATCCCCCAGGGGCTTTTCCACCAACTCGTCGACGCCCGCCCGCAGGAGTCGGTCGCGTTCGGCGGCATCGATCGGGTCGACCACCGCGAGCGCCATCAACATCGGTGCCTTGCGGCGCGCGGTCGTGAGCAGATGGGTGGCGTCGCAATCCCTGAGAGGGTGATCCAGCACCAACACCGCGGGCGCCTCGTTGTTCAGGCGCGCGAGGGCCTCTGAACCGTCGGTCGCGCTCAGAACAGCGAAGCCGATTCGATCGGCGATACTGTGGACCAGCTCCCGCATCTTCGGATCCGTGCTGGCTACCAAGAGCTTCATTTCCATGGATCCGATTCTACAGCAGCCCGGATCGGCGACGCAGCCACAGCTCCAGGCCCAACGATGCCGCCACCAGGACGAGCATGAACCGACTCCGGCCCGGCCTCGCGCGCCGGGTGATGGTTCGCTGCTCCAAGCCGGTCGGCAGGCTGGAGATGAGAGAATCGAGAGCGTCCGGTCTCACGTCGATTCCCCCCGCCGCGACGGCGATGTTCCGCATCATATCGAGGCGCGCCCGCGTCTCCTGCATCTCTCGGTCTAGGCGAGCAACCACGAACGAGCCGGAATCGGCGGGAGAGGAGTCGACCAGCGCGGTGTAGTCGTAGGGACCGGGGGGCAGGCCCGCGGCGCGCCCCACATAGCGGCCCTGCGCTGTTCTGGTGAGTGGAATGCGAGCCACGATCTCCTGGTTCGCGCCGGTGACCCGCACCATACGCGAAGCATCATCGGTGCTTTTCGAGGTTTCCGCGGCATCGAAACGCAGCGAGTCCCCCGGTGAAAGAAGGGTGCGGATCGGTGCGACCGAGAACTTCTTCGTTCGCGCTCGCCCGGACGCCCAACGAGCCAGAGATGTCCAGAAGACTCGGGCGGTGGAGCGTCCGGTACGCGACGAGGCGAGCTCCCAGCGCCACGTTCCCTCGAGGGCAAGAGACGCGACCCGCCCGCGCCCCCAGTTGCCGACCGCGAGCAGAGGATCGTCGTGCAATCCGATGAGAAGCTCGCCCGATCTCAGACTGGCGATCGAAGCCGAGCTCGCCGGTGGCAGCTCTCTCCAGGCGGCTGCCGAGATGCTTCCGCCTCCCAGCGCCTCATGGTCGAGCCTGGCAGGCGGTGTCGAAAGAGCGCGGGACTTCGTCGCGGGCGGACCGGGAGCCAGGGGCAATCGATCGGAGAAGCGGCCCAGGGGGTAGCGATGGCTCGCGTCCCAGACGATGAGACCAACGCCTAGCTCAGCAACCAAGTGGGCGATCCCCTCCGGCTCGATCGGCGGCGCACCCGCGAACAGAACGACCTCGATTCCATCGAGATCCGACCGTGATGGCAGGGCATTCGATCGGTGATCGAACCCTTCGCGCAGGGCGCTCCTCTCGTCGATCCGCACCACCGATCGAACGTCCAGTCCGGGATCTGATCGCAAGGCTCGCAGAGAGGTCGCCACATCAGGAGAGGGCGCGCCGGCGAGCACGAGCACCGGCATCGGCGCGCTGGACACGCGGACGGCTTCGTTCCAGGTGTTGTTCGACGCGATCAGCTCGCCGGGTTGAACCGGTATTTCCGCTCGCAGCACCTGGGTGCCCTCTGGGAGCGGAGGCAGCTCGATCGCTACCTCCTCTGAGTTCGAACCGGGGGGCAGCGACGTGGTGGCCAGCAGTGAATCGCCCCAATAGAACTTGGCGACGATCGTCTCTCTTCGCGCATCTCGGGAGGAGATCGTTAATCGAGCTGCGAATGCCGAGTTCCAGGGGACCGGATCGGGACAACGAAGTCCGGAGATCCTCGAGTCGACCGGACCCAGGGGCGATCCGATCGACACCGTGTGCACCGGTTTGCCGAGCGCCGCGGCTGCCCGCTCTGGGGACTCGGTCGCGCTATTCGCCCCATCAGAGATCAAGACCACGCCTTTGACCTCGCCGGTCAAATCGAGTCGAGACAAGGCCCCCGCCAAATCGGTGCCGGTCGAATCGCCGATCTCCTCGACCCTCCACACCCGGGTGCCCTCCGCGGCGCGGAGCGAATCGAGCACCCGATCGGCGATTTCCGCTCGCGGCATCGGATCGGCGATCGACATCGACCCACTTCTATCGATCAGCGCCACCAGTGCAATGGGCTCTTCCTGCACCTCTCGCCACCTCAGCGTCGGATCCCATGCCACAATGAGCAGCGCGAACGCGGCAACTGTGCGGGCGGCAGCCACGGTCCATCTGGTCGGACGATCGAGGCCGGCGAACGATCGCGGCAGGAGCAGCGCGGCCGCCGCCGCGACAAGAAGCGTCAGCCCGGCGATCATGGCCTGCAGACGGGCAGGTTCGGCTCCGCGTTTCGAACCGGTTCCGCCGTTCCCGCGCGAATCATCTGCTCGGCGGCGACGGCCACCATTGTGCCGTTGTCGGTGCACAGCTCCGGCGGGCTGGTGATCAATCGTGCCCCAATGGTCCGCAGTTCTGCCTCGAGCTCCGTACGCAAGCGTGTGTTCGCCGCTACGCCTCCTGCGAGCACGACACGGCTCAAGCCTTGGCGATCGGCTGCCAACACCGTTTTCTTTACGAGCACATCGACAACCGCCTCCTGGAAGCTCGCCAGCAGATCGTTCCGCTCGTCTTCCGCCAGCGGCCTTCCGCCAGCGCTCATTCGCGACCGTACATGCTGCGCGACCGCTGTCTTTAGGCCGCTGAAGGAGAAATCGAGATTGCCGCTGGGTTTGAGCATGGCGCGCGGAAACGACACGGCGTCGGGGTCGCCGCCGCGGGCCAATCGATCGATGATCGGGCCCGCTGGAAAGGCGAGATCAACGAGCTTGCCGACCTTGTCGAAAGCCTCACCTGCCGCGTCGTCGCGTGTCGCTCCCAGGACTCTCATGCTATTCGGGCCGTCCATACGAACGAGCTCGGTATGGCCACCGCTGACGAGAAGGCCGAGCACTGGCCATTCGAGATCCGGCGCGTGAACGCGATGGACCAGCAGATGCGCGTGAAGATGGTTCACCGCGATCGTTCTGATGCCGCGAGCGAGGGAGATGCCCTGCGCGAAGCTCACGCCCACGAGCAGCGAACCCACCAGACCCGGGCCATGGGTCACCGCAATCGCATCGATCTCGTCGAGCGAGACATCGGCCCTCTCGAGCACGACTCGAACCGCCGGAAGCACTTGCCGCAGATGATCACGAGAGGCGAGCTCCGGAACGATGCCGCCGTACTTCTCGTGGACCGCCTGCGTGGAGGTCCAGGTCGCCAGGATACGAACCCCGTTTTCGACGACGGCCGTTGCGGTGTCATCACACGATGATTCGATGCCGAGGATCAGACTCACGGCTCGGTTTTCGGCGCGAGCGGGACCGGCGTATCGGCGTTGCTTTCGCTGTCGCGGCCCCTCGGTGTAAGCGTGATCTTGAAGGTCCGTGGTTGCGCCCCACGAATAGACACACGCTCAATGAGGGGGATCTCGGCGGTGGCCGTATAGACGCCGCCTCCGCGAAAAGGGCGTAGATCGACGAAGGGCGCTAAATCGCTATCGCTTACCGATTCGATAATCTCCGCCGGACCCGCCAGTGTCACCGTCAGCTCCTTCGAATCAACGCCTACTTCGAGCCCTGGCGGTCTATTCAGGAAGCGGACCGGCAGCGACGAAAACGTCTTTTCAACACTCGGGGACAGCACCAACCGCACTTTCACTTGGTCGCGGTCGCAACGTGTATGGTGATCTAGCCGCGAAAGATCGAGTGGTGCATCGATCTCGACACTTAGATTCCGTTTCTCCGGCGAGATCGATACCGACTGATTGTGCCCGGCTTCAGAAGGAAACGATATTTGCAGCCCCCGCACTTCCGGGTGAATGAGTGCGGTCTTGATCGAGCGGATCGTATCTAGAGATGACCGTGGCCCGATCAGCTCCAAGGAATCAGGAATCACGGAGATAGAAGTCAGGATCGCGACATCGGAGAATCGATCCGCCTCTATGAATGGAACGATCGGCACTGTGGAGCTTACGAGAGTTTCGATCTTGAACGCGATGCTGGTCGGTTCCAGCACAGGGCCGAATCGGATCAACTGGTTCCTTGGTATGGCGATCTGTGGATTCAGGCCGGGAATCAATGTGACACGAATATGATCTTGGGTGGCAGATTCTAC
>NYZA01000132.1 GCA_002686955.1 Gemmatimonadota bacterium | reverse complement strand
GGTTTTCCTCGCCAAAGGGCTCGAGGCCGTGCGCGACTTTCTAAACGCCCGCATGGAGATGTACTCTTCGGTCTATCTGCACAAGAAGACGCGGATCGCCGATCAGATGCTGCTGCGGGCAGCGGAGCGCGCGGTCATCGATCTCGGCGAGTTCCAGGACTTCTTTTTGATGAGCGACGACGAGTTCCTTTCGGCGCTCATGCACGCCTCCGGCGACACATATGTGCGTGAGATGGCCTATCGGGTGAAGTATCGCCAAGGGCTCTTCAAGCGAGCCTTTCACATCGAATCGGGCGAGGCCGGTAGGGGCGAGAAGGCGGATTGGATGAAGAGAATCCGCGGCCTGGGTCGAGGCGCCGACGAGATTCGGGAACGGATCGAGACGGAGCTGCTCGAGGCCACCGGAATCGATGTCGGCTACATCTTCGTGGATCTGCCGGAAGAAGCGGTCGGTATTTCGGAGGAACGGTTCAAGGAGCTGGGGATCCGTTTCCTGCAGAAGGATGGAACGATCGTCGATCTGGCGACACTCGATCCGGCCTTCGCGGAATACGTCGCTCGGGCGAAGCCGACCCGTTCGCTCTTCAGCGTCTACTGCGATGCCGATGCAAGAGACAAGGTTTCCGCGGCCGTGTTGGAACTTCTCAGGTGCAGGTGAGCTCGCGGGCCCGCTCGAACATCCGCTTCGAGTCGGCGATCTTGCCCTGCGAGCGGTAAAGCACTCCAAGCAGATTGTAGGCGCGGGCGTAGCCGGGGCGGGCCTTGATCACCCGCTCGAAGGAATCGATGGCACGGTCGACCTCGCCGAGGTGGTTGTAGGCCTGGCCGAGGTGTAGATAGATCGTCTCGTTGGCGCCGTCGATCTCGAGTGATCTGCGGAAGAAGTGCACCGCTTCTCGGTAGAGCCCCTTTTGGAACTTGGCCATGCCGAGGTTGTACAGGATCTCCGGGTCCTCGGGACGGGCCTCGTTCGCCTGCATCAATGTCGCGATCGATTCATCGAATCGCCCCAGCGAACCGAGGGTGGCGCCGGCATTATGGAGCAGCTCCCAGCTCTCGGGATTGAGCTCGAGCGCCTGCTGGTACTCCCGCAGAGCGAGCTCGTGCTCGCCGCGGGCGCCGAGCAGGCAGCCCAAGTTGTTGCGAGCCCTGAGATGATGCGGATCGAGCATCAGCAGATCTCGGTAGAGCGTGATCGCACGGGACTCGTCGCCAAGATCGCTCGCCGACTTCGCCTCGTCGTACAGCTCTTCGACCCGATTTCGTTCACCGTCACTGAGCACGCGCGGGGGCAAGGGCGCCGTCTCCGCCTGGGGGTGCGTGACGCGGCGAAGCGCGGCACGGATCTTGTCGATGCTCTCTCTGATCTGGCTCACGTGGGCGACCCTATCATGATCGCTCAACATTTCGCCTCTTCGCTCCACCGATAGAGCAGATCGAGGGCCTGGCGCGGCGTGAGCTCGTCGGCATCGATGGCGCGAATCTCGTCGATCAGCGGATCGGGCTCCGGCTCCAGGGGGGGCGCCGGGGCGGAGAATAGGTCCATCTGATTCGCGTCGAGGCGCCCGGCGGGGCCGCGGCGCGGGGCTTCGAGCCCGGCTAGAACCTGGCGCGCGCGCCGCAACACCTCTCGCGGGATTCCCGCCATGCGCGCAACATGAATGCCGTAGGAACGGTCCGCCACACCCGGCTCGATGCGGCGCAAGAAGACCACCTCTTCCCCCTTCTCGCGCACCTTCGTGGTGAGGTTGTCGGCCTTCTCGAGAGAGGCCGCGAGCTCCGTGAGCTCGTGGTAATGGGTGGCGAAGAGCGTGAGTGGGCAGCCGCCGCGCAGATCGTGCAGATGCTCGGTGATCGCCCAGGCGAGCGCCAGTCCGTCGTAGGTCGATGTGCCCCGGCCGATCTCATCGAGCAGAACGAGCGAGCGCGGCCCCGCGTTGTGCAGAATGCTCGCGGTCTCGACCATCTCGACCAGGAAGGTGGATCGCCCGCGGAGCAGATCGTCGCTCGTCCCCACACGGGTAAAGATCCGGTCGACGACACCGATTCTCGCCGCCTGGGCCGGAACGAAGGAGCCGACCTGGGCAAGGAGCACGATCAGCCCCACCTGCCGCAGATAGGTCGACTTGCCCGCCATATTCGGGCCGGTGACGAGCAGAAGGCGCCGAGAATCGCAGAGATCGGTTCCGTTCGGGACGAAGCTCTCTTCCATCTCGGCGGCATCGAGCACGGGATGACGCCCCTCTTCGATCTCGATCCGCTCTTCGGTGTCGACCAGGGGACGGATGTAGCCGCGCTCCCTGGCGACCCGGGCGAAAGCCGATAGAAGATCAGCCAGCGATATCGCCGCGGCGAGCTTCTGCACGGCGGTGATCGAACGCGCGCAGCCTTCGATCAACTCATCGAAAAGGCGGGCTTCGAGAGCAGCCGCCCGCTCCTCGGCGTGCAACAGCCTCTCCTCCAGCTCCTTCAGCTCGGGAGTGATGAAGCGCTCGGCCGTGGCCATCGTCTGCTTGCGCACGTAGCGCTCGGGTACCAGATGCAGATTCGGTCGGGTGACCTCAATGAAGTAGCCGAAGACCCTATTGAACTTCACCTTCAGACTGGCGATGCCGGTCTCGGCGCACTCCCGCTCGGCCAGCTCGGCGACCCACCGCTTCCCATCCCGCTCGGACCCGCGGAGCCGATCGAGCTCTTCACTGAAGCCGCTCGCGATCACGCCCGGATCGGTGGCGCGCGCGGGGGGCTCGCTCGAAAGCGCCCGCTCCAGCAGGTCTCCGATCTCACCCAGATCGGGAATCTCGTCGAGCGCGTCGCGCAATAGAGGGCTATCCATCGGTGAGAGCTCCGAGCGCAGCGCGGGCACGATTCGCAAGGTCTCACGTAGCGCGGCCAGATCGCGCGGCGAGGCCCGCCTGAGCCCGATGCGGGCCGCGATCCGCTCCAGGTCGGCCGTTCCGCTCAGAAGCTCGGAAGCGCCCGCGCCCTGGCCGTCAAAAAAGAGCTGAACGGCGAGCTGACGGGCATGGATCCGCGCGGGCTCGGTGAGCGGCTCGAGCAGCCAGGAGCGCAGCCTCCTCGCCCCCGCCGCGGTGGCCGTGCGATCGATGATCGAGAGCAGCGTGCCTTCGCGGCTCCCCTCTTCGCCGCGGGCGGTCAGCTCCAGATTGCGGCGGGTCTGGGCGTCGAGGAGCATCGTGCCGCCCCGATGGAGCAGGCGAAGCTCGCTGATGTGGGGCAGAGCGCTGCGCCTGCTTTCCCTCACATAGCCCAGCGCGGCCCCGGCGGCGGCGATCGCCAGCGGTCGATCCTCCAGCCCGAAACCGGCAAGGGTGGCAGTGCCGAAATGCTCCCGCAGCAGATCGCCGCCGCGACCGCTCTCCAGCTCCCAGCCATCTCTACCACTGAGAGGCACCGCCCTAAGCTCCGGCGGCACATGGCGGCGTATCTCATCGATCCGGTCGCGATCGCCCAGAATCTCGCCCGGTCCGTCGCGGCCCAACTCCTCTTCGAGCTCGTCCAGAGGAAGCTCGCCGGCGTGGAACTCCCCCGTCGAGAGGTCGATCCGCGCCAGACCGGCGATCTTCCGCGATCGCCCCTCCGGCGGCAGGGCGACGGCGACCAGGAAGTTGTTCTGAGCCCCGCCGAGCAGCTCGTCGCTGACGAGGGTGCCGGGCGTGATGACCTCGGTGACCTCGCGCTTGACGATCCCCTTCGCCAGCTTCGGATCTTCGACCTGGTCGCAGACGGCGACCCGCAGCCCGTGGTCGACCAGCTTCTTGATGTAGCCGACCGATGCATGGTGGGGGAATCCGGCCAGCGCGATGTCGGCCGCCTTGCCGTTGGCGCGTTTGGTGAGGGCGATCCCGAGCACCGGCGCGGCCTTCACAGCGTCGCGCCCGAACATCTCGTAGAAATCGCCCATTCGAAAGAGCAGGATGTCGTCGGGATGACGCGCCTTGATCCGCCCGTACTGGCGCATCAGAGGGGTCTCGGAGCTCGTCTTCTTGGTCGCCGGGCTCACTCTCGATGCCGTTCCACCGGCAGGAAGTCGGCCAGTCCCAGCTCATCGGAGAGATCGAGGCCCGCCGCGTAGGCCTCGTTGCGATCGGCGTAGGCACCCACGAGGACCCGGTAGAAAGGCTTGCCCCCCACGCTGCCGGTGGTGAGCTCGACGTCGTGGCCGCCCTCTTGCACGCTGGCTCTGAGCGCGGTGGCTTTCGCGATCTCGGTGAAGGCTCCGACCTGCACGGCCCAGTTCCCTATTGCCGGGGGCGGCGCCGGGTCGACCACCTCGTCGGGGCCGGAATCGGAAGACGAATCGGTGGTGGCTTCGGCAGTGGGCCGGTCGGGCAGAGTGGGATCGATGGGAGATTGCCTGGCCGGGTGTTGGACGGGCGGATCTTCATCTATCGCCCTCCCCCCCCCATCTTTCCTCTTCAGATCGGCCAGAGCCCTGCGTGCCTCGGCGTAGTGCCCGGGCGACTGTTCGGCGACCTGCTCGTAAAGCTGCGCCGCGAGCGCCCGATCCCCGCGCTGGGCCTCGATCTCGGCGAGAGCGAATCGGGCGACGGGGGCGGCCGCGGGCGGAGCATCGATCGCCCTGCGGTAGGCGTCGGCCGCCTCTTCGAGACGTCCGTCGGCCGCGCGCGCATCACCCAGACCGATCCAGAGCCAAGCCCGATCGAGCTTCGAGGGGTTGGCGGCGAGTCCGTCGCGGAAGGCGGTGGCGGCGCGTGTCGGGCGATCGAGGGCGAGCTCGACCGATCCTAGAAGGTGATAAGTTGTTGCTTTTCCAGGGAAATACGGCTCTTCTTCAAAGAGTTCCTCGAGGTCTTCGAGGGTTCCCCAATAGGCGCCCATGGCGAAACGGTAGCGGGCGAGCTCGATCCGGGCACGGGCCGATTCGGCGGTGTGTGGGTAGTCGCGCGCGACCTCTTCGAAAAGCTGCCGGGAGCGCTCGGCATCGTCGTGCAGGCCGGCCAGTGCGAGCATGGCGGCCGCGCGGTCTAGATCGTTCTTGCGGGCGGCTCTGAGGGCCGATTCGAGCAGTCGCTGCGCGCCGATTCCGTCGCCCCGGCGGATCATTCGCTCCGCGGCCTCGATCTCGCTGCTCAGCATAGCCTGGGTCGGGGGAGCGATGCAGAGCAGGAAGAAGGCGAGAACGATGCGCGGTGGCGCACTCCCTTTTCGCCGATAGAGCGCTAGAAGAATGTCGACCATCTACCACACTCCGGGCAGCGCCATCTGGGGTCATCGATCGAGAAGCCGCACTCGGCGCATTCGAGGCTGCCTTCGGGGCCGACCCCGAGCAGCTCGAGGGCTTCGGAAGCGGCTTCGGCGCCTCTGCCGGCTTCGGCGAGGGATCGGATTCGCGCGACGTCGAGCAGGCGACGCGATTGGCGGTCGAAGTCGTTCGAGGCCCCCAGCACGGCCAGCGCCTCTTTGAATTCGCCGCGCCGCCGGTAGTAGCTGCTCAGAGCGATCCGCGCCCGGGCGTCGTCGGGATGGCGGCCGATATGGTCTCGGTAGAGGGCGGCCATTTCCCCGTAGCGGCCGACCTCGAAGAGCAGGCGTTCGAGCCGCTTGAAGACGGTGAACCCTTCGCGGCGGCCGCCGAGCTCGAGCGCCTTGCGCCAGTGTTTCTCGGCGCGGCCGGTGTCGCCGGCGGCCGACGCGAGCTCTCCGGCCCAGAGGAGCGCCTGAGCGCAGCCGCCGTCTAGCTTCAGCGCCCGCTTGAGATGGGCCTTCGCGTCTGTGCGGTGCTTGTCGGCCCGGTCGTCGGCCGCACGCGCCGCGGCCTTCACGTCGAGGTCGCTCGATCGGCCGTGCAGCTCCGGCGCGTTCGATTTCGCGCGCTCCGCCCGGTCGAGACAGCGCCGGGCGAGCATGGCCTGGTAGCGGGCGAGGGCGGGACGATCACCGCGACCCGCGGCGCGCTGCTGCGCCTTGAGCTCGTCGAATGCCTCGTCCCAACGCCCGAGGTCCTCGAAGAGCTCGATCCGCAGCGAGCGTGCGGCGAGATCGCGGCGGTTCTGGGCGAGAATCCCATCGATCACTTCGAAAGCCTCGTCGCGCCGCCCGGCCGCGGCAAGATCGCGCGCTAGATCGAGGCGGATCGCCTCTCGCTCCTCGCGCGTCAGAGCGCGGCGGGTGAGCTGGTTCCTGTGGAGTCGATAGGCGCGGTCGTGCTCGCCTCGCACGCGGAGCAGGCGGCCCAGTCGGATGGCGGCGTCGAGATTGCCGGGATCTTCACGGACCGCTTTCGAGAAGAGGTCGAGGGCCGAATCCTCTTCGCCGCGCAGATCAGCCTCGACGGCGGCGAGGTAGGGTCCCCCGGGGGCGAGTGAGATGTCGCCGCGACCGCCGCCGCGTCCAGGCCCTCGCCCGCGCGATCGAACCCGACCGATGGCTCTCGCCAGAAGACGCGTGGGTCGGCTCACGACATCGGCTCCTTCGGCTCCGCCGGCGCGGTCGGCCCCAGCGGCTCGATTCTGAGATCGGCGACCTCGCAATCGAGGGCGGCGACCTGCCGGGCGGCCCGTCGCAGATCCCGTTTCAGACGGATCACGCGCGCCGACATCGCCGCGATCCCCAGGAGCGCCCCGATCAGAACCGACGCGATGAGGAGCACGAAGACGTGATGGGGACCGACCTCACGCCCGAAGAAACTGAGCATCACGGTCTGGTCGAGATTCTCGATCGCGACGAAGGCGAAGAGCAGCAGTGCCGCTCCCGCGGCGATCACCTGGAGAATCAACAAGGCGCATCTCCTATCGAAGTAGGGGCCGGATGGGCGAGAGGCTCGGCCCTCAGTGTATGAGCGTAAGCGTCGACGATGCGCACGTCGACGACCGATCCGGCCTCGAGGCCGTCGCCGGGCAATACCACCGAGCGATTCTCCGGTGTGCGGCCGAACATCTCGTCGGGACGCTTCTTCGAGGGTCCCTCGATGAGCACGGTCGAGCCGCGCCCGATCTGGGCCCGGTTCCGCTGCCGCCCGATCTTCTCTTGGGTGTCGATCACTTCGCGCAAACGAGCCTGCGCAGCCTCGGCCGAAACTGTGTCGCTCATTTCGGCCGCGGCCGTGCCGGGCCGGGGCGAGTAAGCGAACATGAAGGCCGAGTCGAAGCGGATTTCGCGAAGCATCTCGAGCGTGGCCTCGTGGTCGGCGTCGGTCTCACCCGGAAAGCCGACAATTATGTCGGTCGTGAGACCGATCTCGGGCATCGACGCGCGGAGGTCGGCGACGGAATTCAGAAACCTGGAGGGACTGTATCCCCGTTTCATCCTTTTCAGAACCGATTCGGACCCCGATTGCAGCGGCAGATGCAGGCCAGGACAGACTTGAGGGGTCTCTTTCATGGTCCGAATAAGATCGTCGCTAACCCACAGCGGATGTGGCGACGTGAAGCGGATCCGGTCGACGCCGCCGCCCTGGGCCACCGAACGCAGCAGTTCGGCGAATCGAACATCGCCGTTGCGATATGCGTTCACCTTTTGCCCCAGCAGGGTGACCTCGCACACCCCCCGGCCGGCGAGGCGGCGCACCTCGCGGATCACATCGTCGGGCCGCCGGGAGCGCTCCGGCCCCCGGGTGCGGGGAACGATGCAGAAAGTGCAGCTCATATCGCAGCCGCGCGCCACCGAAACGAAACCTGTCACTCCGCGGGGCTCGACGCGCGGTTCCCCCTCGTAGGTCATTTCGGGATCGGGGGTGGTGTCGACCAGGGCGCCTGGTCGGTGGAGCGCCTCTTCGAGCAGGCGCGGCAGCTCGCTGTAGCGATCGGTGCCGACGACCAGATCGAGAAAGGGGGCGCGGGCGACCAGTTCCTCACCCTGCGCCTGCGCCACGCAGCCCATCAACCCGAGCAGCGCCTCGGAGCCACGGCGCTTGCGGCTCTCTCCGTGGATCGCCTCGAGGCGGTTCAGCACGCGGGTCTCGGCGCCACCTCGCACCGCGCAGGTGTTGAGCAGCACCACATCAGCGGAGAGGGGATCGCTCGCCGGCGCGTACCCCGCACGCTCCAGAATCCCCCCCACGACGTCGGAGTCGAGGACGTTCATCTGGCAGCCGTAGGTCTCTATGTGGAAGGTGCGGGGCATCTTGGGAGGATAGCGTAGATGGGGGGACGCGGTCGCGGTCACGGGCGAGCGCTTTCGCCCCCTCAACCCACCCAGGGGAATCCGAGCGCTCGCGCCGCGACCGACTGTTGCTTGTCGTGAGTCGCGAATACCATCTCTACACCCTTTTTCTCCCGATAGAGGAGAGCCGTCGCGAGATGAAGTGCGTCGAGAGTCTTGACGATGGTCGGCATGGGGAGCGATGCCCGCTCCAGAACCCGGGGCGTCAGCCCGACAAAAGCGATCGACTCTTCGATCTGAACGAGCGACTCCCGAGCCAGGGCGGCACCCTCGTCATCGAGCGCCCCCTCCAGCCGAAGACAATCCAGAACGCGACGCGCTTCGACCTTCGAGATCTCGCTGGAGTACGCCTCATTCCAGCGGTCCCACGAGCCCAGCGCATTCGGTTGCCGGAGAAGGACCCTCAGAAGGGTGCTGGTATCGAAGTAGACGATCAACGGCCACTCCGGCTCTCCGCGAGCAGGGCATCGATATCGACGGGCCGAATCGTTCGCACGCCCCGAACCTCTTCGATGGCGGCGGGAGCGCGAGAGGGAGGCGATACCGAGAGATCGTCCGCGTCTCCGGCCAGCGGCGTCAGTCGCGCGATCGGGGTCCGCCGGTCGAGGACCGTGACGGTTTCGCCCCGGCGCACCGCGTCGAGATAGGTGCTCAATCGCGCCTTGAGCTCGGAGATCATCACGTTCATGACTATATGATGACCAATTATGTCCTTCTGGTCAAGGGTGCACGGGAGCCCCCAGAGGTTTCGATATAGGGAATTTTCGGGAGGACTGCGCACTGGCGGGCGGGCAACCGTCTTTCGTGGCCAGGCAAGCCCAGTGGCTCCGCTCCCAGCGAACTTCCCGCTCTGCGTGCCCGCGAGGCGGCACTGGTCAGCGCGCCCCTCTCCGCGTCGGGGCACTCGCGAGCTCGCGGGCATATCGAAACGCCAGCGATTCTCCATCAACTTGTTGCTTGTCGCTGGCGATTGTGCGCCCCGCAGAGCAATCGCAAGTTCGTTACTGTGTTGTCACCACCGCGCGCGAAAGGTTGAACGTGGTCGATCTGTACGAACCACCGGCTTCCGCAGCGTCGTCCTTGGCCATCGACGTAGGTGCAGCGACTTTCGTCTCGCGCCCAGACCCGGCGGCGGACCTCGGCGGTTATGTGGCGGGAGCGCTTCGTATTGGTGTGATCGCTCGGACGAGGTGGCGCAGTGGGGGCTCGTGCACTGAAGGGCGCGTCGGCAGGCGAGGCGACGCGCGGGGCGGGCGCGTCGAGTCGGGGCTTCTTGCCGGCCGCGGCGGGTGCTTCGGCGGGTGCGTCAGTGGGCGCGGCGAATCGGAGTCTCTCGGCTGCCGTGTTCGGGACGCTCCTCTTCTTCCGGCGCGCCTGGGGTCTCGGGCGCTCCTCTTGAGTGGTTGATGCCTCCTCACCGGGCGCGCCGGCCCGCCGGTCCTGGATGCGCTCGGCGCGGCGGCGGCGGCGTGCATCGGTGAGCAACGCATCCAACCCAAGCTCGAGGATGCGGGCCAGATTCCCGTCGGGGAGCGAGTGGCTGAGCTGTGCACGGGCCTCTTCGAGCTTCTCCGCGAACCCCTTGCCGACCGTGAGGGAGAGGCTGTAGAGCGCCTCAACACCGGCCGCCGCTTGGTTTTCGGTGGGGGTCGATTTCGGGCCGGCTGTGACCGGCGAGAGAGCTGGGTCCCCGGCTGGTTTGGAGCCACCGGTGGACGGTGCGGGCGAGCCCTTACCGGCCTGTTCGACATCCCACCGAGTGCCGGT
>NYZA01000131.1 GCA_002686955.1 Gemmatimonadota bacterium | reverse complement strand
TAGTCGGGCTATTTCAGGGATTTCGGGACTTGCCGATCGGCCGGAGATGTGGTGCAGATGGGATGCCAAATGACAAGTTATTCTTGCGCGGACCCTAAGGGTCCGCGCAAAGAACCGCTACTTCCTCCTGGCGGTCGGCGCGCCGAGCTGTTGTGCGCTCGCGATGCTGCCCGGAGACCCCCTGGACGTCGAATCTCAGAGACGGATACGACCGTGCCGTTCGTCGCGGATCATGGTCGGGGAGACAGACTTTCCTCGACAACCACGCCGGCGACTTGGTGGCAATCGCCTTCTTCACGATTCCAACGATCCCGTTCCGCTCGCTCTTCGTCCTCGTGGTCGTGGCTCACAACCGGCGCAGTGATGGTCATCTCTCTAACACCCGATTGTCGGCAAGTTCTCCGGAGACTCTCGAACCGTGCTGAGCCTGCTCCCCAGCCTATTCGTGCTGGCTCCGACCGCGCTGGCCGCCCAGCTTCTCGTCCTGACCCGCCGATCGCCTGCCGAAAATGTGGCGGAACGAGTCGCGGCCGCCCGTGCGCTCGCTCTTGCAGTCGGGATTCAGGGCGTCCACTTCGGCGAAGAGACGGCGACCGGCCTCCACGAGCGCTTGCCGGCCCTCTTCGGCCTGCCGGGGATGCCGCTTTCCCTCTTCGTCATACTCAATCTGATCTGGCTCGGGATCTGGATTGCCTCGATTCCGGGCCTTCGTTCCGCACGGCCAGCCGCATATTTCGCCGCCTGGTTCCTCGCGATCGCCGGGATGATCAACGGCATCGCCCATCCGCTACTGGCAATCACTTCTGGCGGGTACTTCCCAGGGCTGGTGAGCTCGCCCTTCATTGGTGCCGCGAGTGTGAGGGTCTGGACTCGCCTCCTAAAGGCGACGCGCCCCAGAGAGGAGCACTGACGGAGCGACGCGGATTCTCGTCCGGACACGGTAATCCGGCTCCAGATCGTGACGTGTGATCGATCCTCGGGGCGAATCGGTTCCCACCTATCGCGACCGTCCTGTAATCCGCCCCTCACCGACGAAGCGGGCCGGACCGATGTCGGTGAATGGAAGTGTACGTTGCGCAAAGGGATCTCCCAGAGCTCGGTGCGTGCCTGAACGCTGTCCTGGCGTGCTAGAAACGCGGCGTTGGCCGTCTTGGATGGGGTGTTTGTCGCCATGATCTTCGGCGCGGTCCCGGCCGATCGAGACCGCCTGATCAGTCACAACGGGGACCGGTGCATGGACCACTTCTCATCGTGCCCAACGACGGAACGGCGGAGCCTTCTCGAGTCACACCGCCAGAGGCGGTGGCCAAGCTGGACGACGCGGGCGAGCTGCTCTGGGCCAATCGCTACGGGGAGTCCTACAACGAAGGGCCCCGTCGCGGAGAGGGGCGCGCTGGCCGGTGTCGCCTCGCCGGCACGCAGGGCGGGAAGTTCGCCCTGAGCGGAGCCGCTGGGCTTGCCTGGCCAGGAACGACGGCTCTCCGCCCGCCAGTGCGCGGTCCTCCCGAGGATCTCACGCTCTTGTCGAAACGTCAGTCAACCCACTCCCCCCTTGCATCCCGCCCCCAAAAGCCCCCAACATCCCGCCCATGTCGGCAAAGCTCAGATTCTTCGCGGCGATCCTCGTGACCGGATGGGCATGCATCAATACGATCCTCCTCTCGCACCTGATGCGCCCCGATCGCTTCCAGCGCAGCTTCGAGCGAATCGTCAAGCGATGGGCCGATCGGATGCTCCGAGTCCTCGGCGTTCGCGTCCGTGTCGTCGGTCGTCCCCCCGATATCGCACCGGTCGTATTCATATCGAACCATCAATCCCTGCTCGACATCCCCTCCACGCTCAGCATCTTCCCCCACGTCAAGATCATCGCGAAGACCGAGCTCTTCCGGATCCCCCTCTTCGGCCGCGCCATGCGCCGCGCCGGCATTCTCGAGATCGACCGGGGCGATCGCAACCGCGCCTTCCGAACGATCGACGAAGCGGCGAAGCGCGTGCGCCAAGGCACCACGATCCTGGTCTACGCCGAGGGCACACGATCGCGAGACACCCGCATCCAGCCCTTCAAGAAGGGCGCCTTCGTGCTCGCCTCGAAAGCCGACGTCCCGGTCGTGCCCCTGGCGATCCGTGGCACCGCCGAACGCCTGCCGAAGGGGGGCCGCGAAGTTGTGCCCGGCGAGGTCCGCCTCGCGATCGGCGCCCCGATTCCGCCCCTCGGCCCCAGCGGACGAAACGAGCTGCTGGCCCGCGCAGAGACGGCGGTTCGCGCCCTCTACGAGCAGATATGCTAACTTCCGCGTTTCCAACGTCCTCCCCTTCACCGCGACGGACCCCACGGGACCTCAGATGCACATCCTGATCACCGGCGGCGCCGGTTTCATCGGCTCCCATCTCTGCGAGCGCCTCCTCGACCGAGGCGACCGCGTCACGATCATCGACGACCTCTCCACCGGCCGCTTCGACAACATCAAGCATCTCGAAGAGAACGAGCGCTTCTCCTGGGTCATCGATTCGGTGCTCAACGAGCAGACAATGGCCAAGCTGATCGACCAGGCCGATCAGGTCTACCACCTCGCCGCCGCCGTCGGCGTCCGCATGATCGTCGACGAGCCCCTTCGCTCCCTCACCGTGAACATCCGTGGCACCGAGATCGTCCTCGAAGAGGCGAACAAGAAGAAGAAGAGCGTCCTGATCGCCTCGACCTCGGAGGTCTACGGCAAGTCGAACGAGATCCCCTTCTCCGAGGATCATGACCGCACGATGGGCTCGACCCACCTGAGCCGCTGGAGCTACGCCGACGCCAAGGCGGTCGACGAATACCTCGCCCTCGCCTACTACCGCGAGAAGCATCTCCCGGTCGTCATCGCCCGCCTCTTCAACACCGTCGGCCCGCGCCAGACCGGCGAGTACGGCATGGTCCTCCCCCGATTCGTCAAATCGGCCCTCCTCGAGCATCCCCTCCCCGTCTACGACGACGGCAAGCAATCCCGCTGCTTCGCCAACGTGAGCGACGTCGTCGATGGCCTCATGAAGCTCATGGACTGCGAGAAGGCCCACGGCCAGGTCTTCAACCTGGGCAACGACGCCGAAGTGACCATTCTCGAGCTCGCCGAGCGGGTCAAGAAGCTCACCGGCTCGACATCGGAGATCCAGTACATCCCCTACGAAGTCGCCTACGAAAAAGGGTTCGAGGATATGCGCCGCCGCGTCCCCAATCTCGCAAAGGCCCGTGAATTCATCGGCTACGAGCCCACCATCGACCTGGACACCACGATCCGGCAGGTGATCGACTACTTCCAGTCATAGAAGTCGGTCGGTCCTCATCGGACCAGCTCAACACAACGAACCGCTCCCGTTCCGCCGCGGAGGCCAGCCGTCGATCGAGGCAGACGAAGCGTAGCGAGGCGGGATCCGGCCCGGCGAGGATGGCGGCGGGCTCTGCTGCGACGCTTCGTCCTCCCCGACGCTCACCAACTGCCCGATCACCGGGAACTCGGCCAGCAACGATGGCGGAGGGCTCTACTCCAAGTACTCCACCCCGACGCTCACGAGCTGCACGATCACCGGGAACTTCGCCGCCCGCGATGGCGGCGGGCTCCACCTCTCGTCGGGTTCCTCCTCCACGACGCTCAGCAACTGCATCCTCTGGGCTGACCAACCGCGGGAGATCTACGTCGCTTCGGGCACCCCGGTTCTCACCTACTCCAACATCGAAGGCGGCTGGGAGGGCGAAGGCAACATCGACGCCGATCCGCGCTTCTGCGATGTGACCTGCGGAGTATTGGATCTTCAGCTGGCGGCGGACTCACCCTGCCTCGGAACAGGCTTCGAGGGGGCCGATATGGGCGCATGGGGACTGGGCTGCGAGGAGCCCGTCGAGCCGTCTCCCAGCATCCTCGACGTGCCGAGTGACTACGGAACGATCGCCGAGGCGCTCTCGGCCGCGTGTCAAGGCGACACGATCTTGATCGCTCCAGGCACCTACCTGGAGTCTGGTCTGCGGATCCCAGAACGTGGTGTGGTGGTGCGGAGCTGGGATCCCGAAGACCCGGGTGTTGTTGCCTCCACGATCATCAACGGCAATGGGGAGGACGTCGTGGTGTTCGAGGCGGCGTTTCCATTCCTGCCGAGCACTCTGGCGGGTGTCACACTCACGGGGGGGGAAGGGGCATTCGTTGCAGCTCCTCGTCCCCCTTCGTCGATCATTGCACGATTGCCGGGAACTCGTCCGACGACAGTGGCGGTGGGCTCTACTGCGACAACTCCTCCCCGACGCTCACGAGCTGCGCGATCACCGGCAACTCGGCCATCAACGATGGCGGCGGGCTCTACGGCAGGTCCTCCGCCCCGACGCTCAACAACTGCACGATCGCCGGGAACTCGACCAGCGAGGATGGCGGCGGGCTCTACCTCTCGGTCTCCTCCCCGACGCTCACCAACTGCATCCTCTGGGCTAACTACCCGCAGGAGATCTACAACTATGCGGGCACGCTGGTTCTCACCTACTCCAACATCTATGGCGGCTGGTTTGGCGAAGGCAACATCAACGCCGATCCGCGCTTCGTCTCCTATCGGGGATACGACTATCTGCTGAGACCCATCTCACCTTGTGTCGACGCCGGCGACCCGACGGTCGAGGATGCGATCTACGACTGGCATCCCCGCTGGCCGGCGTGGTACCCCAATGGCGCGAGGTCGGACATGGGAGCGATGGGGGGACCCGGCAACGCGGGGTGGTTGCCGTAGGCAACTCGGCGATCGAGGCCTGGGGAGTTGGATCGGCCTGTGCTCACGGAGGACGGGTTGAGCGCTCTCGATGAGCTCTCGGGTAGGATCAACGATGCGGGAGTGAGAAGACCGCCCGGGGGCGCACAACCATGAAAAACAAAGGCCAGCCCTCCGTTTTTCATGGTGATGTCGCCCCATGATCGATCGATCCTACCATATCGTTGACGTTCTCGCGCGGCTGGGATGGTCCCCCATCGTGGCGATCCTGGGCGCCCGTCAGGTCGGAAAAACCACTCTCGCCCGGCAGATTGCCAACCGATCGAGCGAGAGGACCACCCACTTCGACCTCGAAGATCCGGCCGACCTCGCCCGCCTCGCCGACCCCTCAATGGCGTTGCGCCCCCTGACCGGTCTCGTTGTTCTCGATGAAATCCAGCGTCTCCCAGATGTCTTCGGGCTGCTCCGTGTCCTGGTGGATCGCCCGGAGAGACCGGCCCGGTTCTTGATTCTCGGCAGCGCTTCGCCGGAGCTCTTGAGGCAAGGTTCCGAGACCCTCGCCGGCCGGATCACCTTCCTGGAGCTGAGCGGGTTCGATCTCAAGGAAGTGGGGCCGGACCAGGCGGACCGTCTCTGGATTCGAGGGGGTTTCCCGCGCTCATTCCTCGCCAACACGGAACAACAAAGCGATCACTGGCGCCAGGACTTCATCCGGACCTTTCTGGAGCGCGATCTCGCACAACTTCGTCCGCGCCTCTCCGCCACCGCGCTGCGTCGGTTCTGGACAATGATTGCCCACTGTCATGGCCAGGTGTGGAACGGAGCGAGAATCGCCAATGCGATGAACGTCTCTCAGCCGACCGTGCGGGCCAGGAGCGCCCGGATATCTCACGAGATTCCATAGGGAGACCGTGCAGGTTCTTGTCCTGCCGGTGCTTCGTGCCGGTTCAACGCGGAGGCGTACTGGTGCTACGTCGCACAAGGCGAAACGATGGGAAGTGGCGGCAGGGCAGGGAGATGTGCGGTAGCAGCAGGAATCTCGTGAGATATCCGGGCTAGATCGCACGAGAGGTGACTTGCGGGCGGGGTCTGATCGATCCTCCGGTAACCACCGACAATTACAGTCATTCCTGCGCGGACCCTTGGTTGCCCGGACTCTCGAAATGCAGTGGAACGAGAGCGTGAAAAGCTATCGAAAGTGCAGCGACAAGCTCAGGATGCGCGGTGTGAGCAACACGTGTTGACGACGAGGGCCGTGAAAACATCCGGCGGTTGGCGCACGATATCGACGCGATCTGGGCCGTGGACATGACCGCCAATAGGGATCGAAGGTCGATTCTGCGTCGTTCGCTGTGATGATGCAGTCGGTCAAGGTCGGGCTGGAGGATTCGCAGTAGACCGCGCCTACCCAGTAGTAGTCGGTCGTGGAATTGCCGGAAACCGAGCGACGCTCCAACACGGGGCCCGCCTCCGCAAGAGGCACCAGATAGACCCCTCCGAAGTCGAGATCCTTGTTGCCCCCTCCGGTATAGGTCCCGGAGGCCACGAGCACAGTGTCGCCCTACGATGCGGCATCGATGGCATATTGGATCCGCGGATAGTCCCCCGGCACTCGGTTCGTCGCCGCGTGTGCTCCAGTGGCATTCATCACGCCGGCAAAGATGATCGCGTGGCCGAGAACGCCCAGAGACGGGACGCGGCCGGAGACGCCGGCCGGAAAGGGCGCCGAGATCGAAGGGAAGGCCATCGCACACCTCCAGTCGTTGCTTGGCCATCCACCCGGTAGACTTCCGCTCGTAGAAGTCGGGAGTATTGGGGAAGCGACATAGATATTCCACCCCTCGATCCGACCGCCGCTCCAAATCACCCCCGCCCTCGATACCCGAAGCGGGCCAAGCGGCGCGGATCGGTGCTCCAGTTCTTCTCCACCTTGACCAGCAGGTCGAGCGTCAGCGGCTCCCCCAAGAAGCTCTCGATCGAGCGCCTCGCAGCCGTCCCGATCTTCTTGATCATCTGTCCCCCCTTCCCCACGACGATCCCCTTTTGACTCTCCCGCTCGACGACGATCAACGCCGAGATCAGACGCCGTCCCCCCTCCTCCGCCCTCTCGAAACGCTCCACTTCGACTGCGACAGCGTACGGCAGCTCCTGCTCCAACTGCCGCATGAGCTGCTCCCGAACGAACTCCGCGGCGAAGAAACGTTCCGGCTCCTCCGACAGCTCCCCCTCGAGAAAGAGCGGCGGCCCTTCCGGCAGAACCCGCTCGATCGCGCCGATCACCCGGTCGATTCCGTCCCTTTTCAGCGCGCTGATCGGCACGATTTCGGTCCAGTCGTTTGCGTCCCGCAGCCGGTCGATCATCGGCAAGAGCTGGAGGCGGGGAAGGCGGTCGATCTTGTTCAGCACGAGCAGAGCGGGCCGAGCGCTCTCCCGCAACCAGCCGATCGCGATCGGAGAAACAGCGCTTCCCCGCCCCACCGCTTCGACCAGATAGACCACCGCATCGGCGTCTCGAACAACCGATTCCGCCGTGCGCATCATCTCTTTCCGCAGAGGATCGGAAGGACGCACGACGCCCGGCGTGTCGACGAGCACCGCCTGATAGCCCTCGCCGTTCAAGATCCCCGTCACCCGCGTCCGTGTCGTCTGCGGCCGCTTCGATGTGATCGCGAGGCGGGTGTCGAGCAGCGCGTTCATCAGGGTCGATTTGCCCACATTGGGGCGCCCGACCAGAGCGACATAGCCGGCGCGGTGCTCGGGCTTCGATTCCGGTTTCGATTCGGTCAATTCGACCCCTTTCGGCGCCGTCCCAGGAGCTCGCCCAGAGCCAGCGCGACAAACAAGAGTCCACTGGGGAATCCGACGATCTCGCCCCAGCGACTGTATAGCGTATCGGACTCCACCGCCGGCAGGGTCGCGACCCGTGTGCCGCGCTCATCGAGCTCGATCCGCACCGAATACCGCCCCCAGGGGTCCACGAAGCCCGAAATGCCGGTGTTCGCGCAACGGGCCACCGGCAGCCCCGTCTCCACGGCTCGCAGGGCGGCGATCGCAGCGTGCTGCTCGGGCGCGGCGGATCGCCCGAACCACGCATCGTTCGTCATCACCACGAGCAGCCGGGCGCCGGCCCTCGCCAGCGATCGAGCCTGCCCCCCGAAGAGCGACTCGAAGCAGATCAGAACGCCCAGCCTCCGCGGCGGATCGCCGATCGGTCGCACCGCCTCGCCCGCCACGAAATCCCCCTCGCCGAAATCGACCCGGCGCAACACCTCGATCTGATCGTCGAGCGGGATCATCTCACCGAAAGGCACGAGGTGCACCTTGTCGTAGCGGTCCAGCCACTCCCCTGCCGGATCGACCAGATAGGCACTGTTGTAGTACGACTTCCGCCCGCCAACCTGCGGCCCCGGCGCCAGCGCCCCGACCAGCAGCCACGCCCCGGTCTCCCGCGCCAGCTCCTCCACCCACGACCGGCAGTAGACGGCGCTCTCCCCCTCGACCAAACAGGGCAGACTCGTCTCGGGCCAGACAAAGAGATCGATCGCCCCTTCGGCCGCCTCCATCTCCGTCCGCGTCTCCTCCGCGAAGGTCTCGAGCGAAAGGCGCGCATGCCCCGAGAGCCATTTCTCGGTCGGATCGATATTTCCCTGCACCACGGCGACCCGCAGTGAGTCGCTCCCACCGGTCTCCGGCTCCGCACCGATCGACGGTAGACGCAGCCACCCCACCGCCACCCACGCCCCCAGGATGAGCATCGCCACTCCCGCCGCGTCGAAGCGAAGCCGCCGGCCCGAACACCCCCTCGGATCGATCGCCAGCGCCAACGCTACACCCACTCCCGCCGCCATCAGATCGACCGCCGCCGCCCCTCCCCAGGCCGCCACCTGGATCAGCAGCGGATGGACGGCGAGCGAGGTAGAAAGATCGAGCCATGGAAAGCCGAGCAGACCGAAACCCCGCAACTGCTCCATCCCCACCCAGAGCACCGCGAAAAGCGCCGCTCCCCATCCCACCGGCAACCGCCCCCCGACCCGCGCGAAAACGAAGAAAAGCAACCCCGGGAATATCGCACCCATCACCGACAGGGCCAGATACCCCACCGCCAGAATCGCGGCCGGCGTTTCCGGTATCTCGAAGAGCCAATGAAACACCCCGAGATGGACCGAGAGCCCGTAGATGACCCCCAGTCCGAAGGCATGTCCCCCATTCCGGACTCGCCGCAGCGAGCAGAACGAGAGCCCGACCACCCCTGGTACCGCCCAGCCGAAAGCGCCCGGCGGCATCGAGAGCGCGTGCAATCCCCCCGCCCCGAGCGCCAGTACGAGAGAGCGCGCCAAGGAGCTTCCCCCCTGCTCTCCGGCGGCCCAGCGGGCGCGCGTCAGACGGTCGATCTCGGGCGTGTCCCTCACCGATCGGACTATGGCATGGGCGATCCCGAGGCGCAAGGAGGGGCTGGATCAGGAGGTCTGAAGTTATTCTTGCGCGAACCCTAATCGATCGCCTGCTGGATCGTCGCGCACTCTCCCGGCACATGAAGCGTTGCACACGGCCATCGACCCCGGGTCGGCTCCCGATGCGGGCAGGGCATCGCATTTGTTGGACATCAACCTGTCTTGCGGCGACGCTCGTACTCGACCCGCTCCGCCAAGAAGATCTTGAGCAGCGACTGGTACGGTACGTCCCGCTGGTTCGCCAGCGCCTTCAGGCTGTCCAGCAGCGACTCCGGCAACCGAAGCGAAATGGTGGCGGTCGACGGCTTCAGTAGCGGCAGTACAACAGAATTGGCCTTTGACCAGTCCACGTAGTCCGGCGAATCGTGACTCGCCCAGAACTCGCGCTCTTCCTGCTCGCTCTCGAAGCGCGGAACTGCCTTCTTGGCCTTGGAATCAGCTTTGCGGTTTTTCTTGGGCTCGCTCATATGTCCTCCGTTCGCGTCGACTCATGTTACGCGCAGAGATCACGCGGATCCGCTCACCCCGGATTGTGAAGACCACGAAGAGCCTGCGCGATTCCAATGTCTGACCCAACGCATAGAATCGCGCCTCCGCCTGGGAATGCGCGGGGTCCGCAGACACCAGCAGCGGCTCGAGAAAGAAGACCTCCTCGCACTCCGCCTGGGTGACCTCGTGCCGCTCCCAGTTCTTCGTCGCGTTGCCCTCATCCCACTCAAACGAGGTACAACCCGAGAGAGGATCGCGATCAGCCATGAATGCAGTATATGCTCATCATATACAGACGTCAAGAGCGTCCAGTCGAGCTTGGGTAGATGCCCAACTCCAGCTGCAAAAGCGGTCTGTGCCCTGCACGGTGCCTGACAGGCGACCTGTGCAACCGATCCCGGTCACAGGGGATTCGCCCGCCGCCGATCCGGCGCATCCGGCGCCCGAACCCCCCGCAGTCGCCCCCACCAGGTCTTCGCCCTGCGCTCCTGCTCGCTCCACCCATCGATCGCCGCCCTTACCTCGTCCACACTCTCCAGCGCCGCTTTCACCCCCTCGTCGAAGGCCTCGCGATACTGGTGAAAATCGGACCAGAAGAGATGCCCCACCTTCGGCTGGATCGCCACATCGGTCCGTTCCAGCTGCGTCTGCGACAGCTCATACCCCGTGATCCCGTCGGCGCGGATGCTCAGATCGAGCCCGCTCTCGAGCGCGAAGGGCCGCCGAATCGATGCCCGCACATCGCATCCGATCACCAGATCGGCTCCGAGATGGCGACATGCCTCCACCGGAATCCCCCCCATCGTGGCGCCGTCGATCAGGAGCCGATCGCCCATCTCGACCGGCGGAAAGACCCCGGGGATCGCCGCCGAGGCCAGCAACGCTTTATGCGCCGGCCCGGCCGCGAAGAGCACCTCTCTCGCCTCTCTCACATCGACCGCAACACAAGCAAAAGGTGTCTCCGACTCCGACAGATCGCGGTCGGGAACCAGAGCCTCCAGCACCGAGCTCAGATAATCGTGCGGCAGCATCGAACGCCCCACCATCGCCTTGCCGTAAGTGTAGCGCTGCCGAATCGTCCCCCCGATGCGCCGGAAGAAATTCCCCCGATCGTCCTCTTCGCTCCGCGTCGGAAACGCGAAGATCGACCGCGCCGATTCCGGGCTCTCCAGGAACTCCTCGAAACGCTCGATCATCC
>NYZA01000130.1 GCA_002686955.1 Gemmatimonadota bacterium | reverse complement strand
CCGCGGCGGCGAGCGGCAGCCGAGAGGCCCAGGCGATCCCGGTCGAGTACGTGCCGGCCCCCCCGCCGGGCGCGAAGACGGAGGAAGGGAGCAGCGATCCGAAGGTGGGAGTGGCGCGAGACGTCGGGGGGCAGGGTCTCGGGCTGCTCGTAGAGGAAGAGCTCGAAGTGGGTGGATGCTACGATCTTGCCCTGCGCGTCTTCGGCGAAGTGTTCCGGATGAGCGCGACCGTGGTCTATGAAGAGCCCGGGGGCGACCAAGGGGAGTGGCGCTACTTCTTGCGGCCCGACAAGAAAGGGCTGCATGGACTCGCCAATCTCGCCCGCGCCATCGAAGAGGAGCGTCTGCGGCAGCGGCGTTCGCGCGCCATGGAGTGTGCGCGCAAAGCGGTTCGACGTCCAGCCAAGCGCCGGGCGTCGCGCTACCAAATCGAGCTCCCGGTTCAGACCGACGGGAGCAATGGCGACACTTTCTGGGGCGTCACGATCGATGTGAGCACGACCGGTGCGGCACTTCGGGCCGATCGCGAGCTTGCAGTTGGAACCGAAATCGGGCTCCGCGTCATTCATCCCGAGCTTCCCGAGCACCTCAACGCAACGGTTGTCTCGTGTTCGCCAAGAGAGGAAGAGAACACCTGGCGACTCGGCCTCGATCTGAGCACTCCCAATGCCGCGCTGGCCAGAATCGCCAGCCCCCCAGACGCTCCTTTGTTCCTCGATCCCGGGGATGTCGATCATGATGCCATGACGCAGAGGGGGCTACGAAACAACGAAGACATGGAGACAGAGACCGCAGTCGACTCAGAAGCAGGAATGGAAACGGAGGCGATCGAAGAAACGCCAACAGAGACGGATGAGCCAGAGGAAGATCATCCCGAGACGCCAACCGC
Organism: Gemmatimonadota bacterium; assembly: GCA_002686955.1. Lineage (GTDB taxonomy): Bacteria. The sequence goes on along the minus strand of NYZA01000130.1, from coordinate 27,926 downwards.
GGAGCAGGTGCCGCAACGCGTCGATCTCTCCTCCGTCCGCGACACATTGGCGGAAATCGAGTCCTCCGCCGAAGCCGACCCGCTGCTCGAGGCCTTCGCCGAGGAGCTCGCCGAAAAGCAAGGCGACGGGGCGCAAGAGGACGAGGAGCAAGCGGACGAACGCGCGGACTTCGAAAGGACGGCGCCATGAAGTTACATATCGCGCTTCTCCTCGCGATTCTCGTCTCGGCCGAGACCGGCCTGGTCTTCCGCATGCGTCGCGCCGACGAAATCGCGCTGCATCGCGCCATCGAAGAAGCTCCCCCCGGCCCGGGCTACCGCGCTCCCCTCATGCGCCTCGCCCGGCGGAGCTCCGAAGCTCGCACCCTCGACCGCATCGCCCCGATCATCGCCCGGATCGGGACGACCGAAGAGCGGATCGAGGTGCTGCGTCGCCTGGTCGAGCTGGAGCCGGGGAGCGGGGAGCGAAAGATCTCGCTCGCACTCGTGCTCGCCGAGGCGGGGCGACACGACGACGCCGAGCCCCTCTTTCAAGACGCTCTGGAGCCGGCGCCATGACCCCGATCAGCACCCACGCGATCCTCCGCCTCCTCCTCCCCGCCGCCCTCTCCGCGGCGTCCCCCCTGGAGCGATCGGTCTACATCGAGGCGGCGCGCAACGCGGCGCGAGTCGGCAACGCCGAAGAAGCGGTGAGTCGCTTCGATGCGGCGGCCGCCCTTGCGCCCCTCACCTCCGAAGAGGAGCTCGCGCGGGCGCAGGCGCTGGTCGCCTCGGGGCGCGCATCGGTTGCGGTGGCGACCTTGCAACGGCTGATTTCGTCCCATCCCGGCGATGCGGTCTACGAGCAGGCCCTCGCGCAAGCCCTGCTGGCGACGGGCGAGGTCGGGCCTGCGGCTGAGCTGCTCGGCGCCTCTCCCGGGCCGCAATCCGCGGAAGCCGATGAGGCCCGGCGAGAGCTCTCGGTCGACGAGCTGCGGGCCGAGCTCGAGGCGCGGCCGGGCGACCATTGGGCCACGCGCGAGCTGGGACGGGCGCTGACGAAAGCGGAGAATCACGAAGAGGCGCTCTCCTACCTGCTCGCGACCCTGGTCAACTTCCCCGACGACCTGCGGGTGCGTCAAGATCTCGGCACGAGCCTCCTGCGCAGCGGCCGCCCGGCCGAAGGAGCAAAGGAGCTGCGTCGTGTCCTCGACGCGGAGCCCGAAAACCGGGTCGTGCGCAATCTACTCTCGAAAGCCCTCGTGCGCACCGGTGAGCACCGCGAGGCGATCTCGCGGATCGACGAGCTCGGTCCCGGGAGCGGCAACGAGAGGCGCCGCGCCCTCTCACAGGCACGAATCGCTCGCGGCCTCGACGATCTTCGGCCCCTCGAGACCTTCTTCGCGGATGCGCCCGGCGATGCCCGGCTTGGAATGGCGCTGGCGCAAGCGCATATGCGGCTCCGCGCGCCGGCGAGCGCGGCGCAGGTACTCGACGATCTGATTGCGGCGGGAGAGAGCGGGGCCGAAGTGCTGCGGCTCGCGCTGCGCGCACGGCGCGACGCCGATCTCGATCCGACTGGAGTGCTGCGGCGGCTGCTGGAGCTTCGGCCGGCGGACAGCGACCTCGCGCGGCAGCTCGGCGATGCGCTCGACGCGGCCGGCCGCTCGGCGGAGGCGGTGGAGATCTGGCGCGGACTGGTGGAGGCCGGTGGCACGGCGCGCGATGAGCGGCGCCTCGTGCTCGCGGCGTGGGCCGCCGGCGACACGAACCTGGTCGCGACACATGCGCCGCGCGTGACGAGAGCTCAGCCGAATGCAAAGGAGGGTTCGGAGGAGAGCGAGTTGGCGTCGGCGGCAAGGGCGGCCCTGCTGGCCAAGGGACATTGGCGCGAGCTTCTCGAGATCACGCCCTGGCCGGGAGCGCCCTCCGCCTGGGCCCACCTGGCGGCGAGCGACTCGCTCGCGCCGACTCAGCAGGTGGCCGCGTTGGAGCCCATCTGGCGGGCCGAGCCGCATCCACCGGTCGCCCGGGCGCTGGCCGAAGCACTGGTGCGGGTCGGTCGCGCGAATGAGGCGCTCCAGCTGATGGACCGTTCTCCGCGGCGGCTCGACACCCCCGAGGACGATCTGCTTCGCGCGCGCGCGCACATCGATCTGGTCCGGGCGGGCGAGGCCGGCACGCTTCTCGACGCCCTCCCCGATTCGGTCGCCACCGCCGCGGCCCCGCTACGGGCGGAGCTCCACCTCCTGCACGGCGATCCGCAGGCGGCGATCGAGACCCTCGCGCGGCATTGCGAAGCGCAGCGGAACGATCGGAAGCGTGCCCGGCGCCTGGCCGAGCTCCTGGCCTGGCGCGCCCTGCACGGCGGCGGGACCGGCGCGCTCATCGACCCCCTCGAGAGCCGGCACCCCGACGACCCTCGAATCGCCGCGGCCAAAATCCGTTGTCTCGTGGGGCAGGGCGATGCCGAAGCAGCCTATCTTCGCTTGAAGTCATGGACTGGGAGGAATGTAGTTGATTCCCGACTGGCGCTCCGTGCGGACCTCGACGCAGCCTCGGCGCAAGCCGCCGGCGCGGTCTTGGCAGCCGATTCGTTGGCCGCGATCGGGGGCGCCCTCCTCCCTCGCTGCCGGGCCCTGGCCAGTGCCGAGCAGCCGGAGCGTGCCCGCCACCTACTGACCCGGCGGATCGCCGCCGACCCGGCCGACCGCCTGGCCCGCCTGGAGCTCGCCCATCTCGACAGAGTGCCGGTTCCCATCGTCCCGCACCCGCCGGCGCCCTGGGTCGATGAAGAGCTGACCCTGCCTCACGACCGCATCGTCGCCCGCGCCCACGCCGCCCAGCTCGCCGGTGAAGCCGATGCCGCCGCGGCCCTTCTCGATTCGCTGCTCATCGCCGATCCGAGCGACAGGCCGGTGCGGATTGCCCTGGCGAGGCTGCTGCGCACATCGGATCGTCCCGCCGAATCGCTGCCTCACTACGCGCATCTGCTCGGCGATGCTCCCGGGCGCATCGACTGGGCGATCGAAGAGGCCCGTGCCCTCACATCGGCCGGGATGCACAAAGAAGCGACCGATGCCTGGGGAGCGCTGGTCGAGGGCGCCCGGGGACGGAGCGATATCGAGATCGAAGCCGAAGCCGCGCGGGAAGAGGCGCGGGGAGACCTCCACCACGCCCTCGATCGCCATTCGGAGCTGCTCGAGCGCTGGCCGGAGCATCGACCGGCCCGCGAGGCGGTCCTGCGCCTCGTAGCACGGCTCGAGTTGGAGCAAGAAGCGCGGCGCGTGGCCCTCGGCACGCTCGCGCCCCAACCAGGCCCCGGCATGCCCCTCGCCTACGCGCGCGAGCCGGAGCAGTTCGGCGCCGAAAGCGCCCTGATCGGGCTCACCCGCCACGGACGGATGGCGGGCGTGCGGCTCTCGACGCAGCGGATCGATCTGGCCGCTGGATCGCTCTGGGGGGCCGACCTCGATCTCGAGCGGATCACCCATTCCGACCCCACCGACGCGGATCGCGAATCGGTTTCGCTGAACAGCCTCGTGGCGGCGGCCCGCTTCCCGAGCGATCCCGCCGCCCTCGGGTGGGGCGTGGTGGCCGATGGGCGCTTCACTCTGGGCGCCGCCGAGGTCGGAAGCCGCCTCGACGGAGGGCTGGGTCTGAGCTTCCGCAGGGATAGCCAGAGCGTCTTCATGATCGGCGTGGAGAGCCGACCCTGGCTCGAAACCCTCGACACCGTGCTCGAAGGCATGGCCCGCCGCGGCCTCGTCGGCAGGGTCGGCTCCTCGGTTCTCGACGACCGCTTCCGGCTCGAAATCGCGGGGCAGGGATCCAGCCTGAGCGACGACAATTTCTTCTGGCACGGAATAGCCCGAACCACCGTGGCTCTCGGTCCACAGTATCGATCGCTTCTCCTCGGTGCCGAGATCGAGCTAACCGGCTTCCACCGCCATTCCCCGGACTACTACTCCCCGCGCCGCAACAGCCGCCTGCTGGGCACACTCGCCCTCTCGCGACGCCCCGCCTCCGACGAACCGACCCCATCGAAGTGGAGCTGGGGTTTTGAAGGCGGCTTCGGCGTGGAGGACGCACCGGGCGATCCGAGCACGGTGCAACCGGTCGGCCGTCTCGACCTCCGCGTGACCCGCCCCCTCGGTCCCCTCGGACTCGAAATGCGACTCCACCGCCTCCTCGCGCCCGACTACCACGAGAGCGGGCTCGACCTCAGGGGACGCTTCGAGTTCTGAGCTCTTTGCGATTATCCTGACCCAAAAGGGTGGTGGAGGATCTTCCCTCGAGTCTTGGACACAGTTGTTGGATCGATCGAGATTCGGCGAGCGCTTTCGCATCGTCTCCCTCATCGGCAGGGGAGCGACCGCTGATGTGTACCGGGTAGTCGACTCGGAGCGAGAGGGGCGAGAGCTCGCCCTCAAGCATCTCAGCCGCACGGCCGCCGGCGATCCGAGCTTCGCCGCCGAGTTTCGCCTCCTGACCGCCCTGAACCATCCGAACCTCGTACGGGTGTACGAGTTCGGGCGAGCGAGCGATCGGCGACCGTGGTTCACCATGGACCTCGTCAAGGGCCGTCCAATCACCGAGTCCGCCCGTAGCCTGCCTTTGCCGGGCACGCTGCTGCTTTTCATCCAAGCTCTTCGCGCGCTCTCCCACATCCATGCGCGGGGCTTCGTACATTTCGACATCAAACCGGCCAACCTGCTGGTCGAAGAGAGACCTGGGCGCCCATCCTCGGTCAAGCTCTTGGATCTCGGGCTCGCCGGGCGCGTCGGCGTGGGACGAATCACGCACGCCAAGGGCAGCATCGGCTACATCGCTCCCGAGCTGATCCGAGCCGACGAGGCGGACGAGCGTGCCGATCTCTATTCGCTCGGGGCGGTTCTCTACGAGTCGACCGTCGGCCACCCTCCCTTCGACGGAGGCGATGCCGCGGCGACCCTGCGAGCCCATCTCGAAGTTGCGCCTGCTTTTCCCGCCGGCTCCGGAAAGATCCCCGCCGCACTGCGCGATCTGATCCTCCGAATGCTCTCGAAAGACCCTCGGGAACGCCCATCGAGCTCGCTACGGACTTTGACCGAAATCGCGCGGATCGAGGGGCTCGAGCTCGAACTGAAGCTTGATCCCGCGGCCCGTCTGAGCGAGCCGGTCTACACCTGGCGGGACGAGCCCCGCGCGGAGATCGCGGATCGCATGGGAGCCGTCGCCACCGGAAGGGCCGCGGGACCGATCCTGATCACCGGCCCTCTTGGAGTCGGCAAGTCGCGGCTGCTGCAAGAGCTCAGGGCCGAAGCCACGCTCTTGGGACTCAGGGTCTTCAGGGCCGATGCCCGACCGGGCGACCCGGCTCCCCACGGGCTCTTTCTCAAGGCCTTCCAGGGCACGCATCAGCCGATCGACGCTCCAATGCGTGGCGAGCTCGACGGCGAGTTTGCGCGCATCGCCGATCATGAACGCTACGGTTCCCTCTCGTCGCGCCAGCTCCACGAGCGGATCTCGCGTTTCATCCGAAGGCTCGCCAAGCAAGGCCCGATCGCGATCTTCCTCGACGATCTCGATCGGGCGGACGAAGAGACCCTCGGCCTCATTGCCCACGCGATCCGCTTCTCTCTGAGGCGCGATTCCCCGGCTCTTTTCGTGCTGGCCCAGCAAGGGAATGGCGAACAATCAGCCCTGTCCGAGCTCGATGAAGAAACAGAGACACTTCAGGTCACACCGCGCCCCTTCGACCGCAACGAGGTTCGATCCTACGTGGCGGAGATGGTCTCGATCGACACCGATTCGATCCCGCGGCACTTTGTCGACGGCCTCACCGCGGCGACCGACGGATTGCCACTCTTCGTGCGGGAGTCGGTTCGTGCCGCCGCGAAGCTCCCCGGCCCCTGGCCCCGCTCTCTCTTCGACCGGGACCCTTCGCAGCTCCCGACATCGCTCGAGGCGATCGTCCTGAAACAGATTCGCGCCGTGCCGCCGAAACTCCGTCGTCTCCTCAAGTTCCTGAGCGTGTTGGATCTTCCTCTCGATGCCGACGCGATCGCCGAGGCGAGCGGCTGGGCGTACGTCGCCGAAGACCTCGTGGAGCTGGCGGCACTCGGCCTGGTCGAGAAGAGACGCGACGGCCTGGCGATTCGAAGCGGTGCTACCCGAAGCACCCTCTACCGCAAGCTCCTCCCCGCTCGGAGGCGGGACTACCACACGAGGATCGCGCGGCTCCTCGCACCCAAGCTCGATTCCAACGATCCCGTATCCGATCTGGCTCATCACGCGGCGCGCGGAGACGATCGAGAGCTTGCGGTGCGGGCGGGCTTTCGCGCGGCCGAGCAGGCGATCGAAGCCCATGCACCCGGTCGCGCCTTGAAGCGAATCGAAGAGGTCCTGCTTCGACGGCTCGACAAGGGCGGCAGGGAGCACAGACATGCGCTGACCCTGATGGCCAAGGCACGCATCGCTCGCAATGAATACGAGCTCGCTCGCAGGCTGCTCGTCGAACTATCGCAAAAGGCGGTCGCCGCGAAAGACCATTCCGCGGAAAGCGAAGCGCAGCGCTCACTCAGCGAGATCGCACGATGGCAGGGTCGGACGGACGAGGCCCGGGAACATGTCTCTCGCGCGGAAGCGTCGGCGGCTCTTGTCGAGCTCGTCGGACTGCGCGCCCGAGCAACTTGCGAATCGGCCGAGGTCGAGCGAGCGGCGGGTCGCCCCTCACACGCACTGCCCAAGTTGGCAGAAGCCGCCGACCTGTTTCGTAGGGCGCGAGACTGGAAAGGCCTGGCCAGAACTTGGCTGATTCGTGGTGATTTGGCCTTTGGTGAGCTCGACGCGGCGGGAGCGGCCGATCACCACCAGCGGGCCCTCGATCTGGAGGAGCAGATCCCCTTCGCGCTCCGGGCCAGCGCCTGGAATCGCCTGGGAATGTGCCGTGCCGAACTCTCCGATGAGGACGGATCGGTCGACGCCTTCAGGCGAGCGCACCGGATCTTCCAACGAATCGGCGACAGAGAGGGGGAAGCATCGGTTCTCAACAACTGGGGGCTCTTGGAGCGGCTTCGGGGGGGCGTCTCCCGAGCGATCGGACTGCTCCACCGCGCGCTGGAGGCGTACGAGGCATGCGGCGACCCCTTGCCGATCACCAGCGTCCTTCGCAATATTGCGACCTATCGCATCGAGCAGAGCGACTATTCCACAGCGCTCGATCTCTTGAATCGCGCCAGGACCACCGTTGGCTCGGAACCGTGGTCCGCGATCAGCCTACGGGCCGAGGCGGAGCTGCGATCGATGCGTCTGGACGAAGCCGAACGAGCCTTCGAGGGCGCGATCCAGGTGGCCGGCGACGATGAGTGCAGAAGCGCCCACGGGCGCGCCGGTATCGTACTCATTCGCGCGATATCGAAGCAGCTCGCAGCCGACGAGGCCGCGCGCGAAGCCACCGCCCTGCTCACGACTCTGCCGGACGAGATCGACGAGAGGCTAGAGGCATCGATCCTCGCCCGCATGCTGGAGGTCCACGAGATCGCCGGCAATACCCGCGCCATGAAAGAGGTGACGGAGCGGCTGGATCGGATCAACGACGGTGAGGTCACGATGAATCGGGTAGTGACGATGCGCTGGCGGAGCTGGCTCAGTCTCGAAGAAGGTGACCTGGTCGGAGCGGAACGCCGGATTCGACGCACGATCACACTCGCGAACAAGCTAGGATTCCGTGAAGAGGAACGCGAAGCTCGGCGGGTTCTCGCTCGTGCCTTCCTCGTCTCTGGGCGGCCTGGTAAGGCGGCGGCGGTGCTGTACTCGGCCATGGAGACCCTGCAAGAAGACTGGGCGGCTCTGCCTTCGACTCGCCGAAAAGCGTTTCTGATGGCTCCGAGGCGGCGCGCCCTGCGACGAGAGCTCAAGACCGCTCTGGCGAACCTGCGCCAAGAGATCAGGCAGACCAAATGACGAAGCAACCGGAATCTCAGTTCTTCGAGGACCTCGAAGAGGTCGATGCCCTGCTGGGAGAGGGGCGCCGCGCACGAGTGCTCGACCGGCTCCTGGGGATCTTGCGCGAGATGATCTCCACACACGATTTCGACGCGCTCCTGACCTACGTCATGGACCAGGTCATAGAGCTCACCGAAGCGGAGCGCGGCTTTCTCATGCTCAAGGGAGACGATGGCGCGCTAGGTTGCCACGTTGCGCACAATGTTCGTCGCGAAGAGATCGAGCGGGCCGAATCCCAGATCAGTCACACGGTCATCGAGAAGGCGCTGCGCACGGGGCAGCTGATACGGGTAGACGATGCTGAGGCCGACCAGGAGTACGGAGACGCACCCAGCGTCGCGGCGCTTCACCTGCGTTCGGTAATGGTGGCTCCACTGCGAGCTCGGGCCGAATCTCCAGGGAATAAGGGCGATGCGGTCCGTGGCGTGATCTATGTCGACAACCGAAAGCAAGCATCCCGTTTCAGCGCGGAGCACGAAGAGGTGCTCGCCCTCTTTACCGAGCAGGCCGCGGCCGTAATAGAGAGCGCCCGCATGAGCGACGAGCTTCGCGGGCGCGAGCGAGAGATCAGCGATCTAAATGTGAGGCTCGAGGAGCTCGTCACCGAGAGAACCGCGGAGCTGCAGCGCACGAAAGAGGCGCATACACAGGTGGTCCGGCAGACTTCGGTCTCGGTGAGCACCTTTGAGCTCGACGGCACCGTGTCGACTTGGAACACGGCGTCCGAGGAGCTCTTCGGCATCTCCGCCGAAGCAGCGATCGGTTCCGGCACGCTCTGGAGCTCATTGCGCCCGATCGGCACCGACGCCGGTCCCGAGAGCTTCATTACGCGCACGATTGCCGCCGGGAATGTCAAAGGCGAATACGCGGTGGCCCGTCCCGATGGAACCATCAAGCGTCTCTTGATGGAATCGAATCTGCTCCGATCGCCCGAAGGGGAGCCGCAGGGCATCGTGGCGCTGGCAATCGATGTGACCGAGCTCCGGCGTGTCGAGAGGATGTTGGCGAGACGCAACGATCTGACCGATCTCGGCATGGTCGCCGCGGGCGTGGCCCACGATTTCAACAACCTCTTGGCCGTGATTCTGGGCCGCGCTCAGATCGCGCACATCGCGATCCAAGATCCCGACATCAAGACCGATATCGCCGTCATCGAAAAGGCCGCCAAAGACGGCGCCGAGGCGGTCGAGAGGATCCGCTCCTTCGTGGAGCGGCGACCCGACGAAGAGCAATCTTCTTTCGCGGTGCCCGATCTAATCGCCGACGTCATCGCGATGACCCGATTGAGGTGGAGTGTCGACGCCTCCGCCACCGGCAAGACCTTCAACGTCTTCACCACGATCGAGCCCGCCATTCCTCCGGTCCGGGGCAATGTCTCTCAGCTCCGTCAAGCGCTCATAAACCTCGTCCTTAACGCGCTCGACGCCATGCCGGAGGGCGGCAATCTGGAGCTCGGCGCTCGTCCGATCGATTCGGCGGTGCACATCGACGTGCGCGACTCCGGCAGTGGCATCCCGGAAACCCGTCTAGATGAGGTTTTCGAGCCCTTCTTCACGACGAAAGGCAAGAAGGGAACCGGCCTCGGCCTATCGACCTCCGCCGGCATCATCCGGGGGCACGGCGGCACAATCGAAGTCGACTCGAAAGTGGGCGAAGGCACCGTCTTCAAGATCTCGCTCCCCGCCGCCATCGAAACCGGCGAGACGGCGCCGGAGCTTGCCGAAAAGAGGAAGCCCCTCATCGCTTTGCTGGTCGATGAGGATTCCCACGTGAGCGGCGTCTTGGCCAGAATGCTGCAACTCCACGGCTGTGAAACCGATCAAGCCGATTCGCGGCCATCCGCGCTGGAGCGCTTCGATCCCACCGAGCACGAATTGGTGTTCATAGATCTCGAGATGGCCAAGTGCTCGGCGGTCGAGCTCGCGGCCACCATCAAGGAGAGCAATGGCGACGTTTTAGTGGTCTTCACGACCGGATTGTCGGTCGTAGAGCCGGTCGACGCCCCGGCACACGGAGACCTTCTGCTCACCAAGCCCTTCCGAATTCCCGACATCAAGGAACTGCTCGATCACGTACGAAGCAGATCAATCTAGGACTTCGACTTCGTCGCGGCTCACCTGTCGTAGAATCCTGCTCAACTGTGTCTGCATCGCAGGTTCGGCGTGATAGACATCTCGAAGTTGCTTGGCCAAGTCCTTCGCGCGCCGGAATGCCGACACCAGATCTCCGCTGATATCCGACGTGCTATCGACCAACAACATGATCTCCATCAATGTCTTACCCTCGGCCCACAAACGAGCGAGGCAGAGGATCTCCGGTGAGAAGCTCGATCGCACTCCATTGAGCCGTTCAGCTTCGGTCACGACGTACGACCGACGGATCTTCCCGACCCAGCGGATCAGATCCCGCAACTGATTCGGAGCCCTCGTGCGTAGCGCAGCCCTGCGCGGAAAATCGGAACAGACCGACGCCAAAAGACCGAAGAGCGCAGCGTCGTCCAGTCCATCAAATACATCGGCCAACACCATTTCCGTGACGAACACCTCTTCGATATGGATGTGCCGCAGCATCTCTCCGCCGGACAAGAGCTCATTGCCCGGCCCCAGGTACTCGATCTCTTGCAGAAAATGGACCTTTTCGAATAGCCCCTGATAGAGGCGTCGTTCTTCACGACGACGCTTGCGTTGCAGCGTGGCCAATCTCTTTTCGAGCTTGGCAGTCCTTCCTTCGCTCGAATCCGCGGGATGGCCGCCGTGCAGATGGTGATGGTGAGCCTCTCGAATCGTGCGGAGCTCCGCACAATCGCTCTTGATGTTGCGCCGAAGCCTGCGCACCCGCGCCGCTCGGTGTTTCGGTGTTTCCGCCAGCTCCTCAGCGATCAGGCGAAGCAACGATTCCGGGCACTCCATTGCTTCGTTGATCGCCTGCCATCGAGGTGATGTTTGCAACCATTCTCGTCTTCCATGAATTCGCTCTTGAATGCGCCCAAGAATCGCCGTTTCGCGCTTCCGTAATTGTGGCGTGTCGTCGATATCGTCCTCTTCATCGATCGATTCGGCCGACATGCCGCCATTCAACTTGGCAATACTGCCTCGGACCTCCTCTATCTGTTCACCTATGCCGTCCAAGACTCTCCGATGGTGAAAATTCCTGTACGACTTGTTGACGATATCCTGGATCTCCATCATCTCGTATGCATTGAGCAGGTTGACGATGGAGTTAAATGACAGATTGAAAGTCGAGTGTACAGATTCGTGTTTGCCCCGTTCGTAGCGATCGAACGAGCCCTTATGCTGCTCGAAGTCGCAGAACTCCTGACTGACCACCACATGGCCAACTTCATCCATCCCTCTACGTCCAGCTCGCCCGGCTTTTTGCATGAACTGCTGCACGGTGAGCGGTTGCATTCGCTGCCCGTTGAACTTCTGGATGCCGTCGAATACGACGGTCTTCACCGGCATATTGATGCCTAATGCAAAAGTCGAAGTGCAGTAGAGGACCTTGATCAGACGCTCCTCGTACAGCTCCTCTACCAGCGCTTTCAGCATTACATTGAGCCCGGCATGATGGTAGGCAACACCGTTCACGTAGAGCTCCCGGTCTCTGAGCAGATCTTCATGCCATCCGCTGCACCGGGTCTCGAGAATCGATTCGGTGCGCTCTCGTTCCTCGGGGCTCAGAAAGGGCCGATCGATTTCGTCCACGAGCTGCCTTGCAAATGTCTCGGTCAGGCGCCTGAAGAAGACGAAGTAGAGACAAGGAAGCAGATCCGGTGCGATCTCGGAGATGATCTGATCGTGTCGAGTTCGGTCGTTTCGCCGGCGGCCGCGACCGCGTCCTCGATGCGCTCTCGCGGCGCCTGAGGATCGATGGCGTCTGGCCTGGGCCTCGAAACCGCGCCTCGTGACCATGCCGGCTTGTCGATTGAAGAGGTGGATTCGCAGAGGTACGGCGCGTCTGGTCTCGCGCACGACGTCGATTCGTTCCTCACGCACGAAGCCCAGCCACGCAGCGAAATCCTCGTCGTTGGGAATCGTGGCCGAGAGGCCGAGAATCCGCACCTGCTTGGGCAGATAGATCAGAATCTCTTCCCAAACGGTGCCTCTCTCGGGATCGGCGAGAAAGTGGATCTCGTCGAAAATCACATGCGAAAGGTCGGCGAGGCGATCCCGATCCTGCAGGAGCATGTTCCTCAGGATCTCGGTCGTCATGATGCACATCGGCGCATTGTGGTTGATGACGAGATCGCCGGTCACCAATCCGATCTTTTTGGGATCATGCGCCTTTGTGTAGTCACGGTACTTCTGATTGGAGAGGGCCTTGATCGGCGCTGTGTAGATAACCCGCTTCGATTCCGCAAGGCTCTTGGCAACTACGAAGTCGGCGACCACCGTCTTGCCGGTTCCGGTCGGCGCGGAGACCAAGACGGAACGGCCTCTATCGATCGATTCGATAGCATCTTGCTGAAATCGATCGAGCGGAAAACCGGGATTGAACTTGCTCAGATCGAAATGCACTTGTTCAGTTGTCACGATTGTGTTGCTGCCTAAACAGAGCCGACAGTCGTCTCAGAGCTCCGCGTGATAGGGAACGAGCTGTTCGGCCGGTGCGATGCGGCCGTACGTCGACACGAATAACCGGGATGGGAACATGTGTCGTTTCGGACCAGGTTCGAAGAAAGCGCAGCACAGCCGCGGGAACGTACGTGGTTCCCATGGGGTGCGCGTGAAAGCCCCATTTCTCATCGTAGTAGATCGCTTCGGAATACCCCTCGAGCTCGCTCTCGACTTCGATCGGCACGAAGGCCTCCGTCGCCATCCGTCGCCAAAAGTCGTCGGCCGTTGCAGCGTATAGCAGAGCATACGCTCGGGCCGCGAGCACGGTTTCCCACGGCGCGATTCGCGGCTTGAACGAGATCTGAAGCGGATCGACCGAAGGGTACTCGCGGTGCCACCAGCGTTGCCAGGTCGCCAGGTAGAGACCCACGCGCAAGGCCAACTCCTCCGAGGCGCCCTCCAATCCCATTTCGGAACCGACGAGGTTCGCTTCGATCACCGGCACCGCCGAGATTCCGTCGCTCTCCTCTAGCCGATTGTCTCTCAGGTAGCCGCCCATGAGAATGTTCCCTGAAAGCTCGTCCGCGATCCACTGTAGCGCCCTCTCCGCCGCGCTTCGCGACGCCGTTCCCGCCGGCCCGGAGAGAGCCGTGGAAGCCCGCATCAGCGCGAGCGCTCCTTCCGCGGTAGCCCCCACCGAGGCGGTTCCCCAGCCGGATTCGAGCTCCATCGCCGTCAGCTCTTCGGCAAGCACGCGGTAAGTCCTGCCCCATGAGCCGTCGGAGTACTGCACCGAGCGAAGCCATGTCGCACCGGCGGTAATCAACGGCGCCAGTGTACGAGATTTTTCGCGCTCCGCGGCCAGACGCTCCGCCGCGGCTCCCAGAATCGTTGCCTGACCGCCCGGATAGCCCGCCAGTCCGGTCCCCAGATGCGTAAAGAAACGTACATCATCCTCGCCCCATGCGCGGTGAAACGTGTTGTGCCACACTCTTCCTCCGCCGACACTCTCGGACGCTTCGGGCAAGGTGAAGTTGCTGATCGCCGCGGCGTCCATCCGCCGCGTCTCCGAGCCCCCGTTGCGCGCGAAGGCGGGAAGATCCGCCATCAGAGTGTTGAAGGTCGGCAGGCCGTAGAATCCGGAATTGAACCCCCGCCCATCGCGTCGTCGCCACTCCAGGAAGAGGCCGGTCTTGATGTCGAAACACTGGTAGAGCGCCTCGAGGGCTTTGCGTGCATGGAGGGGAAGATCGATCGATCGGTCCCGAGGAGCGGCGATCTCCAACAAGTACTTCTGAACGAGATCGTCCAAAGAGGGTGCGTCAAGTCTCTGCACCTCGAAATCGATAGGACCAGCGGGAAGCGCCAGATCACCCACGGATTCAAGGGGCTCGAGGTTCCACGCGTTGTAGTTCTCCACGCCCTTCTCGAGCATCCGCCAGCTTGGAGCCAGGCCCAGCTCCAACCTGCGCCGGTCGTCGACAAGTCTCAGGCCGAGGGGAAATCCGGGAGATCCCACCATCGGTGGAAAGACAAGTCCGCAAGCCGCGCCCTCGAACTCCATCGCCATCAAGGGCATTCCGGTGTAGAGCGCGGGGATCGCTGTGGTGCCGTCGGGAAGCTCGCGGGGTTCGAGCCGAAACCAACAGAACTGAGGAAACCGGCTGATCCGAGTCAACTCATTGGGCAAGTGCTGGTCGTATCGACCGGAGTAGAAGAGCCCGCCGACCATGATCTTGTGCGGAGAGTCGCCGCAGAGAATCGAGGCGAGAGGAGTCCACGGTACCCGGGTGTTCGGCTCTTCCACGCGAATCTGGACCGGATCGGTCCCGAGAGCTCGTTCCTGCGCATCGACCGCGTTTAGCAAGACCAACCACAAGCTCGCGGTTCAGATCGCTCGGATGCACGGCGAGCATCGCGCACCCGGCTCAACTACTGGCTACTTCACCAAGACCATGCGGCGCGTGGATTCCCAGTTGCCGGTCTCAAGGCGGTAGAAGTAAACACCGCTCGCCACCGGAAGGCCACTCTGATTCTGTCCGTTCCAGCGAATTGCGTGGTGGCCGGCGTCCCTCGGTCCGTCCACGAGGGTCGCGATTCGGTTGCCCCGGGCATCGTAAACCGCCAGCAGCACGTCTCCGGCATGCGCAAGGGCGAAGCGGATGAATGTCGAGGGATTGAAGGGATTGGGGTGATTCTGGCTCAACCGGGATCGGCGTACGGGCCCCGGAAGCGTGCCCTCCTCTTCGATACCCACCAGACCATCGAGGTAGTCCAGCACGGCGCTCATGACCTCTTCGCGGCTGGCAGATCCCGGGAAGTCATCGTGCACTCCTTCGAGCCCGAAGCCGGCAATCACGGCGAGCGCGCCCCCCGCGTCCCAGCTCACGAGCGCCCGATCGCCCTCGACCCCACCGTAGTGCGCGCCCGCCACTCCACTCGAGAGCAGATCCTGCGAGTTCTGATTCACTGGTGGCTCCGGGCCGGTTGTGAAGATATCTCCATCGATCGCATCGCCCAAAGGAGTTCCCGCGACCGTCGATATGTAGTGCTCGACTGTATTGCCCTCGTGTCCGATTCCGATATGCGTGGTCAGTACGCCGCCATCGATCGATTCGATGATGTTCTGCCCGCTCAGGAAAAAGCGCCCGCCGCCTTGCAGCATCGCGACTAGAGCGTCTTCTTCGTCCCCACTGATGATGTCGGAGGTAGCGTCGCCGGAGAACCACACGATCTTCGATGTGGCCGGCATGACCGAGACAGCGAGATCGGCACTTCCACGCCAAGCTCGACCCCACGAGTTGTAAGAGCGACCCGCGGCGACGACAGCGTTCAAGAAGTAGTCGGCGTAGTCGGCGTTGTCACCATCAGCATCAACGAGCAACACATCCGCTACCGGAACGGTGCTCGTAAGATCCACTACGGCCGCGGAATCCACGGCGACGCCTTCCAGAGCATAAAACGCCTCGGGAGGAGAGGGCTCAACGACGATTTCGTAGCTACCAATCTTCAGTTGTTGCGCAAAGGCGCCATCGGGATCGGTTTGGATCGACGCGACGAGTGTGTCGGTGCTCTCTTCATAGAACCTGAGAAGCGCGGCTATGCCGCTACCGGTCGAATTGGTGAGAGTTCCCGATACAGTTCCCTCCGGCAGCTCTCTAAGTGCCACATCGTGAGTGACCATGCCGCCACCGGGCACGGAGATCTCGGTGGTGTCGGGATAGTACCCCCAGAGCGATACAACAAGAGTCTGGTCGC
Source organism: Gemmatimonadota bacterium (assembly GCA_002686955.1). Lineage (GTDB taxonomy): Bacteria. Next base: position 12,144 of record NYZA01000130.1, on the reverse strand, counting down.
CGGCCAGCAAATGGAACGCGTACGAGCCGTCGACTTCGGGATACTTGGCCAGAAGCGCATCAAGCGCCTTCACGCGCGCGGTTGGGAGGGGCAATCCGGTGTTCAGATCGGTCACGGCACCCTCTATCCGCCCATCCAGATCGAATTCGTCGAATAGGTACTGTGCAGCGGCCTCGACGTCGATGATGCCTCGGCCATATTTGTTGTCTTCAGATCCGGGTACGGTCGGATGCCGAGCGGTACGATAGAGTAGGGTCTTCAACTCTTGCGGCGGCAAGGCGGGCATGATCTGGCGCAAGAGCGAGATCGCCCCGCCCACGTGGGGGCACGACATGGAAGTTCCGGAGAACGTACCGTAAGCATTGTTGGGGATCGACGAGCGCACGCTGGCGCCTGGAGCCACTACATCCGGTTTGAATAGCAGCGAATCGGCGACATTGCACTTCGTGGGTCCTCGGCTAGAGAATCCAGCCACCAGTTCGGAGCTGTTCGTCGCCCCGATGGAGAAGTTCTGCACATGGGTGGTCGCGCGGTTGCTCGGCGCCCCGATCGTCTCGGAGCCGGGACCTTCGTTGCCCGCGCTGAACGCCGCCACCGGTCCGACGAGCTCCATGTTGTCGATATCATTCCAGTACTGGCTGGAGCAACCGAAGCCACCTCCCCAGGAGTTGTTGACCGCATCCGGCACGTCATCCGTAGTGCCCGGATCGCCGTCCGGATCGGCGCACCACTGCATGGCCGAACCTATGTTGACGCCGGGACTCCCCTGGAGTCCGATCCTCGCCGCGATCCACTGCGCGGCTGGGGCCACGCCGACGGTATCGCCAACGACACTTCCCACCATCGTTCCCATCGTATGCGTGCCGTGGCTACCGTGATCGAATGGGAACTGAGAACCGTCCTCCGCCAGCCAAGCGTGGTCCCACTCGACGCCGTCTTCGTTACCGCGCCATCTATCGATCAGTGCGACATGATCCCCATCCACTCCCGTGTCGAGGTTGGCGACGATCGTTCCCTGGCCGAAGATCCCCATCTCCCATAGGGCCGGCGCGTGAATCTGCTCCAATCCCCACTCTCGGGTCTCCGCCGCGCTCCTCGGCAGGCCATAGCTTTCCTCCACTGGCTCGTGGAGGAAAACCTGGTCGAGGTACATAACCGCGTCGTCGAAGATCTCCATAAGGCGCGCAACGCCGGCGGGGGTCGCATTCAATTCGACTGCGTTCGAGATCCACAGCGGCACGATTCCGGACAGCTGTCCCAGCGCCTCTTCCTGGCGCAGCAGCGCCAAATAAGGTGCCTGGGCGTAGGCGGCGTACTCCTGGAGAGCAGTCATGAGCTCACGGTGCCGATCCTCGAGCTCAAGGCCGGCCGCTCGAAGCTCGGCGTTGAGAAGCCTGGTGTCGAGTTGTTCCCGCAGATTGACGCGAACCGGAATGAAATCGGCGGGATCGGTTACAGCCAATCTCGACTCCAGATCCGCATCGAGGATCGGAGTCGCAACGGCCTCCGCCACAACGATTATCATGAGGACGATCGACTGGCCCGAGGATTTCGCGGGGTTCCCCATGGGTGTGTCTCCAGAATCAGCCCCACGGCGCAGGCCGGGGAGCGGTGTATCGTGCGCGAGGTGTTTACTATAGGCTCCCGGCACCGGCCTCGCAAGCTCTCCGCTTCCCCGGAATATCCCATGAAACGCCATCGAAAGCATGCAGTCGCGCTCGTCTTGGCGTTGGTCGGACTGGGCATCAGGGCACAATCCTCCCCCGTCGCACGGCTTCTTGTTCCCATGGACCAATCGCAGCATAACCACCTCAAGGCCTATGGGCTTGCATGGTTCGCCCTCTCCCGCGGCGATGATGTCCGCTGGCTCTTGGGGCACCGGGGGGGGTCGTTCCTTCTCGATTCCAACTCAAACATCGTCGCCAGATCACGCCTTCAAGGAGTTACGGTCGAGCCGATATCGCTTTCGGGGTCGCTTGCTCTTTTGGAGGCGATTGAATCATCGGAGCGAGAAACGGTGTTGCTCGAAAAGGCGCCAGAGATCGCGGTCTATACACCTCCACACAAACTGCCTTGGGACGATGCAGTTACCCTAGCTCTCGCCTATGCCGACATCCCCTATGCTACCGTCTGGGATGACGAAGTCCTCTCCGGCGAGCTCGACCGTTACGATTGGCTCCACCTGCACCATGAGGATTTCACCGGCCAACTCGGCAAGTTCCACTCCAGCCATGGCCACTCTCCGTGGTACGAACAGGAACGGAAACGCCAGAACGAGGCAGCAGCCCGACTCGGTTTCGAAACGGTGCCGGACCTGAAAAGAGCTGTAACCCGATCGATCCGCGGCTACGTGGAAGAGGGCGGCTTTCTCTTCGCCATGTGCTCCGCGACGGAAACGCTAGACGTTGCGTTGGCCGCTACGAAAACCGACATCGCCGACCTGCCCTACGATGGCTCGCCTCCTTCCGCAACGGCCAACGAGGAGCTCGACTTCCTCGCTACTTTCGCGTTCGACGGTTTCACGATAGAAACGAATGCGGCCGTGAATTCCGTGTCCAGCATCGACGTCGAACAGGTCAACAATCCGCGCCTCAAGAAGACGACGATGGACTTTCGGCTCTTCGACTTTGCGCCACGCTACGATCCCGTGGCCGCGATGTTGGTGCAGAATCACGTCTCTCGAGTTCGCGGCTTCTATGGGCAGACGACGAGCTATCGTCGCGATCTGATCAAGGACTCCGTGGTGATATTGGGCGATGTCGCCGGCACCAACCGTGTTCGGTATCTCCACGGTAATCGGGGAGCGGGCACCTTTACCTTCCTTGGAGGCCATGATCCGGAAGACAAGCAGCATCTCGTGCACGATCGCCCCACCGATCTCAATCTACATCCCAATAGCCCCGGCTATCGTTTGATCCTGAACAATGTGCTCTTCCCCGCGGCCCGGAAGAAGAAGCTGAAGACATAATCAGGGCCAGATCAGATTCAGCGGTCGCGTTGGAGCGCACGGCGCTAGGGAAGACCGCGACGCTGGCGTCAGTGGCTTTTCTCATCGCGGAGATCATGGGGTTAGGATTCGATGTGGACGCGGCGACAATCAGCGGCATTCGCTGGTTCGCTCTTCCGTTGCTCGTGCTCTTCTTCAGTGCGGGCATTTCGAGCTGCTTGAAGTCGAGCGATGCACTTCAATGGGCGCGCCGGCAGAGAATCAGAACCGCTGTGTTGATCGCGGCCGGGATTTCGTTGGTCTCGATCGTCGCGCGGATCCTCCAAGGGTATCTTGACCACGCCCATGTCGTGACCGCTTTCGCTGAATGGTGCGCCATCGGGGCATCGATCACACAGCTGGCAAGGGTGCCGAACCAGCTGTCGGATTGGTCACGCGATAAGGCCGGTACGCTACGAATCGAGCCCGCCCGAGAGCTCGGTGTTTCCTTTCTCTGTGTAATCGCCTTTGGCACTTTGCTGCTCCTCGGACCCGCTTCCACGACGCCGGCTACTCGTTTGTCTCCGATCGACGCTCTCTTCACGGCCACGTCGGCAACCTGCGTGACCGGCCTGACTGTTCGCGATACATCGGCGGTCGCGCGAGAATAGCTTGTCATTTTGGCGCCCAGATGTGTCGCAGATCTGGCTGATCGGTGAGCTCCGAAGCCGGAGGAGTAGTAGCGCTACTTCGAGGCTTTCGGGGCTCGCTGATCGGCCGGAGATGTGGTGCAGATGGGATGCCAAATGACAAGCTATTTTTGCGCGGACCCTTAAGCGATGGGGGTTTGGTGAGCGTGGAGTCACTCGTAGGTGTGGTAGTGAATCCCGAGGTCTTCCGATTCGAAGAACTCGTCGCCCAGATAGCGACAGTCTTGGTGGTGCCAGTCGTAGTAGTAGACGGGATGGTTTTCCGTGCACACGTAGGTGTTGTGGTTGTGCCGGTAAGCAACGGAGCGGATGACGCGGGGCCGAGAGGTGCGGGCCCGGCGCACGGGAACCGTGACACGGACCGGACCAACGCGGACCGATGCGCGAACGGCGGGTCTGGCAGGTCGGCGAACGACACAGACCTTGGCGCGAGATCGATGGCCGCCGTGCGCGAGAGCGGACGGGGCGGCGAGAAGGGTTGCGGCCAAAGAGGCGAGGGCGATTCGGCGGATCAGGCGGTGTTTGCTCATTGCGGGCTCCTTGAGGCGAAAGGTTCGATGATGTCGCCCATCGTTCCGAGCAACGTCTGTGCCAAGCGCCTATGTCCATAAAAGGCACTCACTTGAGTTGGGAACATTGCTGGGCGGCGTACTCGCAAGGGCGGCGGGGTGTCCTCTCGCGTGCACAAAGGGCTACGATCGGAAAGACGGAGCGGCGTTTCGCGGAAGCTCACCCGTCGATCATGGCGCGAACGCGTCGACCGGAGGTGAGTCACCAACGCGACAGGAAGAGCGAATGGCACGTTTCGCGATCATCGGACTCGGCATTTTCGGCGAGGCAGCGTTGCAATCCCTCATCGAAGGGGGACACGAGGTCATCGGCATCGACAGTGAGTTGGAGCGGGTCAATGCGCTGCGAGATCGGGGCACCCAGATCGTCTGTCTCGATGACCGCAACTCGGATGCGTTGCGCGACACGGGTGCCGCCGATGTCGACGTGGCGATCGTGGCGCTCGGAGAGGCGTTCGAAACCGCGATTCTCGCCGCCCTGAATCTCCGCGATCTGGGTGTGCCTCAGATCATCGTACGCGCCCGCAACCAACGCGAACGCAGGATCTTCGAGGCACTGGGTGTAGATCGGGTCGTCTGCCCGGAAGAGGAAGCGGGCCACCTAATCGCCCAGGTACTGATGGATCCCGAGATCCACGACTGGCACCGGATTGGCGCGGGGTATTCGGTGGCGGAGCCCGACGCACCTCGGGGAATCGTCGGGATGGCGATCGCCGATGGAGAATTGGAACATCGTTTCGGTCTCGTCCTCGTTGCGATTCGACGCTCGATCGATGAGAAAGCGCACTTGATCCTGCCGCGACCGGGTACATCGCTTCACGACGGCGATCGGCTACTGTTGGCGGGCTCGGACAGAGACCTCGAATCGTTCATGGAACTGGACTAGGACATGGCGCAGCCGATCTTGACCGCCCAGGAGATGCAGGCACTCGATCGATGGGCTATCGACGACGAAGGCGTGCCCTCGCTGACACTGATGGAGAGCGCCGGCAGGGCGATCGCCAATTCAGTTGCTCGCTCGTACCCGGAGGCGCACCGGGTGCTCGCGATCGTGGGAAAGGGGAACAATGGAGGGGACGGACTCGTCGTCGCGCGCCTGCTCCGAGAGCAGGGGCTGGAGGCGAGGGTGTGGATGATTCCTCCGGAGGAGGAGGTCTCGGGCAACGCCGAAGTGAACCTCCATCGTGCCAAGAAATCAGGGGTTCCGATTTTGGCCGCCGATCACGAGCTCCCCTCGCTGGAGGAAGAGCTGGCGGCCGCCGATCTGGTGATCGATGCAGTGTTCGGCACCGGACTGCGCGGCGCACCCCGCGGTGCCGCGGAAGCAGCTATCGGAGCGATCCGTCAGTCGGGACGTCCCGTGCTCGCGGTCGATGGGCCATCCGGCGTGGAAGGGGATACGGGGCGGGCTGGTGGCGAATATGTTCGTGCGGACCTAACGGTGGCGTTGGCGCACCTGAAGGTCGGTCATCTGATGCACCCAGGGCGATCGTTGGCCGGCGAAATCGAGGTAGCAGACATCGGCATTCCGAAACGCGGGGCTCCGAGTTTTCCGCGTCGCTACAGGATCGAGGAGGGCGATCTCCGCGATCGCTGGCCCGGGCGTCCGGCCGATTGCCACAAGGGAAGCGTCGGCAGGCTCCTGGTACTGGCCGGGTCGCGCGGGATGCTCGGTGCAGCCTGCTTGGCGGCGGAGGCCGCGATGCGCACGGGTGCCGGCTATGTCGTATTGGCCGCCCCCTCCGGAGCGATCGATATATTGGCGGGAAAACTGCTCGAGGTTGTGCTCCGCCCCCTTCCTCAAACCGAAAATGGTGTTCTCTGCCCGACCGCCGCATCCGAGGCGATCGAGCTGGCGAATCGGACCGACGCGGTTGCGATCGGGCCGGGGCTGGGCGCAGCGGATGGTTTTCTGCAAGCGTTCTTCGAGAGCCGCCCGGCGATTCCATGCGTCATCGATGCGGATGGTTTGCGCGCGATCGATCATGTGTCGCTACACGCGAAGCTCGATCTACTCACGCCGCACGCCGGTGAGCTAGGACGAATCCTCGGCAAACCACGAGAGGAGATCGAGGCCGACCTCTTGGGCGCCGCGAACGAAGCACGAGCGAAGGTCGGCGCCACCGTCCTCCTCAAAGGCAGCCCGACCCTGGTCTGCGGACCGACGGGTGAGCTTTTCATCTCCGATACCGGAAACCCGGCGATGGCTACGGCGGGATGCGGCGACGTTCTGACCGGCGTGATCGGCGCGCTCCTCGCCGCCGGAGTCGAGGCCACCGCCGCGGCCTGGATGGGAGCGTGGCTGCACGGGCGGGCGGGCGACCGCGCGGCGGTGCGGCTGGGCAATGGACTGCTCGCGCGCGACGTCACAGACGCGATCCCCGCCGCCATGCGAGAGATCACCGCGGGCATGCGCCAGCCTCCCGGGGAGATCGGTGGGCAGTAGACGCATCGAGGATCTCGGCGAATTCGATCTGCTGGATCTGATTCGGGCACATCTGGGGCAGCGGCTGTCAACGACGGTGCGCGGCCCGGGCGGCGACGCCGCGATTCTGGAGACGGAAACCGGTCGATTGGCGCTTTCGACTGATGCCGCCGTCGAGGGCGTTCATTTCGACCTGCGCTTCATGAGCCTGGCGGATGCGGGCTGGCGTGCGGTTGTCGGAGCGCTCGGCGATCTTTCGGCAGTCGGCGCGGAGCCGCGCGCGGTGCTGCTCAGCTGTGGATTTCGGGGCGAGCTCGAAGTGGCATCGGTCGAGGAGCTCTTCGCGACCTTGGACGCCCTGGGCGAAGAAGAGGGCTTCGATCTGGTTGGTGGGGACGTCGTCGCATCGCCCCACGCGGTCTTCTTCGATGTCGTGGTCGTGGGGCGGCTGACCTTATCAAGCAGCGTGGATCGAAGCGGAGCGCGGCCCGGGGATCTACTGGCGGTCACGGGCACGCTCGGAGGCGCCATGGCCGGCCTCGCATCTCTTCGGCGAGCGGGAAAGCGCCCCTCGGATCCGAGCCCAGCGGAGCTGGATTATTTGCGGCCGGGCAGCCCCCTTCGGCCAGGAATCGCGCTCGCCGCATGCCCGATCCACGCAATGACCGATATCTCCGACGGCTTGGCCGAAGAGCTCCTGGCTCTCGCACGGGCGAATGAGGAGCTCGCGTTCGTGGTTGATCCGACTCGGCTTCCGGTAGCCGAAGGTGTAGACGCCGAGGCCAAAGAGAGCGGACGCGACCCGGCCGAGATGGCGCTGAGTGGGGGAGAAGACTCCGAGCTTCTTCTAACGGTGCTCCCGGAAGACTATTCTGCGCTGAAGCGAGCGCTCGATGCCCTTCACCCGGCCACGCGGCTCACGGTGATCGGCGAGGTTATCGGGGCACCGGCCGATGCGCCCGCGCAGCAACGAACGCTGGCCCGAAGCCAGGACGGCGAGATCCGCCCGCTCGCCCTCCGCGGTTTCGAGCATTTCCGCCGATCAGGTCGGTAAGCAGATGGGGCGGATGAGGTCCGAGAATGGGCCTGCTGTGAAAGGACGGACGATGGTGAAATACAAGGCGGAGTACATCTGGATCGACGGCAGCCAACCAACGGCGAAGCTGCGATCGAAAACGAAGATCCTGACCGTGGGCACAGAGCCGCCGGTCTGGGGCTTCGATGGATCGAGCACGAACCAGGCGCCGGGCAGCAGCTCCGATTGCGTCCTCAATCCGGTTTTCGTCTGTCCCGATCCGATCCGCGGAGAGGAACACAAGCTGGTGCTCTGCGAGGTTCTGAATCTCGACATGTCCCCCCATGCCACCAACGCACGACGGGCTTGCATCGAAGCCGCGGAGCGCTTCGCCGATCACGGATCGCTCTTCGGAATCGAGCAGGAGTACACCTTCTTCCAGGGGAATCGTCCTCTCGGATGGCCGGAGACCGGCTTCCCCGCACCTCAGGGGGGCTACTACTGCGGCGTGGGGGCCGACGAGATCTTCGGCCGCGATATCGTGGAGGATCACACCGATGCATGCATCGCCGCGGGTCTCGCCATCGCCGGGATCAATGCAGAGGTCATGATCGGTCAATGGGAGTATCAGATCGGCCCTCTCGGTCCAGTCGAGACTTCGGATCAGATCTGGGTCTCGCGCTGGCTCCTGTACCGCATCGCCGAGGACTACAATGTGACGGCGACTCTGAATCCGAAACCGGTGCAGGGGGACTGGAACGGCGCGGGTGCCCACACGAATTTCTCGACGCGGGAGATGCGTGAGTCGTACGACGCCATCATCAAGGCGTGCGAGGCCCTCGGCGCGAAGCGTGAGCTACACATGGAGAGCTACGGCGCCGGGATCAAGGACCGCCTCACGGGCGAGCACGAAACCCAAAGATGGGACGAGTTCAGCTTCGGTGACTCGGATCGAGGAGCATCGATTCGGATTCCGTGGCACTGCGTCGTCGATCGAAAAGGCTACCTGGAGGATCGCCGCCCGAATGCGAACATGGACCCCTATCTGGTCACTCGGCTGATGGTCGAGACCTGCTGCGGCGCATTCGAGTAGCTGGGAAGAGCGCGGGTGGCGTCACTTGGGACCGCAATCCAGGACGGGTCATCCGCGACCGGATTTCATCGTCCCAAGAACGGGGCTGTTCCCTCGATACTAGCCCGCATTTCTCACCAACTTTCTGCTGTGGCGACGCATCTCCGCACCCTGGCGGCGCTTCCCCCCGATTCGCTTTGTGCGACGTGCCACCAGCACGCCTCCGCGCGAAGCGGCGCGAAGCACCGCCAGGGCACGAATCTGCGCCGCCTCGCGACGAAAGTTGGTGAGAAATGCGGGCTAGTCCTCGTTCTACTGGGGCCATCCGTCGCTATGGCGGATGGCCTGACCGACTTCCTCCGACTCGCGATGGAGCGTAGCCCGGAGATCGAGAGGATCGAGCACGCTTATCAAAGCGCTCGTGCGGCGGCCGATCTCGAACGCTCCGGCTTGGGATCGGTCGTCGAGTGGTCGATGCTCGGCCCGAGCTACGCGACGGTGGAGAGTCGCCAACCTCTTTTCGATGGGAGCGACTATCTAACCACCGACTCCCAGGCCTTCTCCTATGGATCGTCGCTGTCGTTGAGCCGGCGTACCCCCTGGGGAGGGGTACTCAGAGCCGGAAGCGGGTGGACCCGCATCGATCTCGATCAGACGACGTCGCTCCCATCCAATCTCGATCTCCCCGACGAGATCGATCGGGATTTCCAGGTAGATGCGAGCAATCTCGAAGGGAACGTTCGGGTTACGCTTCGGCAACCGCTCTTCGCGGGAAACGAATACCGACTGACCCGGGCGCGGGCCGCGGTGCACGATCGCCGAGCCGAGCTCTCGCTTCGAGTGCAGCGGGGACTCATCCAACTGCGGATGGCGGCGGACTATTTCGCGTACCAGACCGCATGCGCGGAGGTCGAACGAAAAGAGCGGCGGCGCGATCTCTCGCGGACGCGCCTCATCGCGATCGAGGCGGAACATCGCAGGGGCGGCGCCGCGCTCTTGGAGGCTCGAAACGCGAGGCTCGAGCTTGGGCGGGAGGAGACAAAGGTGCTCGAAGCCCTGGCGAGTTTGGGGGAGGCCGAAGAGGGTCTCCGCATGGCGATTCGGGTTCCGCTCCACGTGCCGATTCCGATCGAGCGGAACGCGATCATCGTGGATCGCCATATTCCGAGCGAGGAAACCGCGCTCCCGCGAGCGATGGAGCTGCGCCCCGACCTGGCTCTTCTCGCGAAACAGATCGAAGAGCAGGAGCTGACCGAGGACGAGACCCTGAGCCGGCTCGGCTTTCGGCTCGATCTCGTGGGAAGCCTCGCGCTCACCGGATTCGGCTCCGATTTCGAGGCGGCCCGAAAAACCTGGGGGCTAAACGAAATCGAGGTCGGTGTGGGCGCTTCTCTGCCGGTTTGGGATGCGGGCCTCCGAAAAGCAACCCAGGACGGTCTGCGCGCGGAAATGCTCTCCCGAAAGCTGGAGCTGGAGCTGGCGCGGCAACGGGCGGAGCTCGAGATTCAGCGATTGCGGCGCAAGTTCGAGACATCGCTCGCGCTCCTCGAGCTCGCCGAGAAGAATCTCGAGCTCGCGAGAGAGAATGAGAGCATCGCCAAGGAGGAGGCGGCTGGGGGGGCTTTGCCGATCGATGATCTTCGCGAGATCGAGCTTGCGCTGCTCGATGTTGCTGCCGAAGTGACCGCCGCACGTGCCCGGCTGATGTTGGCCAAGCTGAGTTTCCACCACGCAATCGGCGAGAGTCCCCTGGAGGTGCTCGAGTGAGCCGCGACCCGATCGAGCGGAGCGGGTTCGTGTTCATCGGCGCGGGCGCGGTCGGAACGGCACTCGCCGTTCTGTTGCGTGATGAAGGGATGTCGATCCGAGCGGTCGCGAGCCGACGAGAGCTCTCGGCGAGACGGGCCGCGGCGATTCTGGGGGGCGCGCAGGTCGTGGAAGACCCCGTCGAAGCCGCTCGCCTTGGCCTGAATATCTTCATCTCGACTCCGGACGAGACGATACGAGAGATGGCGGAGAGATTGGCGCAAGCGAAGGCGGTTGGTCGCGGTTGCCGGGTCATCCACATGAGCGGCGCACACGGTCTCGAGCCGCTGGAGCCACTCCGCGCCACCGGAGCCTGGATCGGCGCCTTTCACCCACTGCAGGTGTTCGCGTCGTGGGAGCGGGGACGCGAGCTGATCCCCGGTTCCACGATCGGCATCGAAGCCCCCGATGAAGAAACCAGAACTTATCTCTTCGGACTGGCGGCGCGGGTCGGGGCTCGTCCGGTGGCGATCCCTTCCGGCGCACGCGCGCTCTATCACGCCGGGGCGGTATACGCATCGAACTACTTGGTGACAGTGATGTCGACAGCGGTCGAGCTCCTCCGGGAGGCGGGCCTCGATTCGGAGGAATCGCTCGAGATGCTCATGCCTCTGGCCCGTGGGGCTCTGGAATCGATCACGACGGAAGGGGACGCGGCGCGGGCGCTGACCGGACCGATCGTGCGAGGGGAGATCGATGTGATCCGTTCGCATATCGCCGCGATCGAGGCGGCCCTACCAAAGGCGATCCCCTTGTACAATGAACTGGGGAAGAGTGCGCTGGCGCTCGCGCGTCAACGGAGGGAGTTCCGGCGGGACCTCGAATCGCGCCTGGAGGAGCTGCTCAGTTGATCGAACACTTGCGAATGACGGCCCCCGTTCTCCCGTTGGCCCTCATGGTTTGGTTGACCGAACCGGCGGGGATGTGCGCGCGGGCGGGTGAGATCCCTGCCGCGCCTGATAGCTCCGCAAAGGCCTCTGTTGAGTTGGCGGTGGGCGAAGTCGATGGCGCGAAGACGCTGTCGGAGCTCTCCGACGCATTGCGGGCCCTCCGCGCGCGCGATGGAGGCGGTGCGATCGGCGGTCCTCCTGGATTCGAGCCGGATGAGCTCGATCTTCGGGCCGAATTGCAGGCATCGCGCGGCGACATTGCGGGGGCGATCGAGACCCAGACGAACGCGATCGCTCAGCGAGGGGGGACGGTCGATCGCTATCTGACCCTCGGGCGTCTGGAAGCGGAGCGAGGAAACCTCAAGGTCGCCGCTGACCACTTCATGCACGCCTGCACGCTGCAGGGTGCGGCGGTCGATCAGCAGGAACCCGATCACGCATTGCGTCCTCTGGACGTGGATCGGGCCCGCCGCCTGGTTGCCCGGGTCAGGGCAAACGATCCCAACGACGCCGCGCTGAGATCGCTTCAGATCGAAGTGCTCTTGCGAGCGGCTCTTCCGTGGGAGGCGGCGGCCATCGCCTCTGAAGGAGCACGCGGGGAGGCGCCCCCGGAGCATCACCTCGATCTGGCGCTGACCTGGAGAGCCGCCGGACGGCCCGATTCGTGCCGTTTCTCGCTTTTCGAGGTCGATTCCCGACCCGAAGCCGATCTGCTGCGCGCACTTCTCGAT
>NYZA01000129.1 GCA_002686955.1 Gemmatimonadota bacterium | reverse complement strand
CTTCTACTTCAAGACTCATGGGGGCGAGCCGACGCTCTACACCTACAACGCACCGTACGACGCCCGTCACTGGTTTCCCTCGTGGGATCTACCGGGGGACAAGGCCACCTCTCGTATCACCGTTCGCGCGCGTGAGGACCATCATGTGTACGCCAACGGGGCCCTCGTAGGCGTCACTCCGCCCCAGGGCGGCGTGCGAACCTGGGTTTGGGAGGAGTCGAATGCGATCGCCACCTATCTGATCTCGGTGACGATCGGACCGTACGCAACACTCCTCGACACGGTCGAGGTTGATGGCATCGATGTGCCGATCCATCACGAAGTGTTTCCAGAAGACACTACCAAGGCCCGATTCGATTTCGAACATGTCGGCGAGATGTTGCGTTTTTTCGCAATAGACACCAGCGAGCCATACCCCTTTGACAAATACGGTTATTCCGAGGTTCCGGGGCTTGGTGGCGCGATGGAGGATCAGAGCTGCGTCACGATCGGTTCGCCGCTGATCACCGGTACGCGCGCCTACGAAGATGTCGTTGCTCACGAGGCGGCGCATATGTGGTTCGGAGATCTGGTCACGCCGGAAGATTTTCGAAGTGTGTGGCTCAACGAAGGCTTCGCAACCTATTGGGACGCTTTGTTTTCGAAACACTATTACGGCGACGACGCTTTTAGAGATCGGCTGCTTGAGTTTCGAAGAAGAGACGGCCCCCTCTGGGATTCGACTCCGATCTTCGACCCTCCTTTGGCGCGGATCTACTCATCGATAGAGTACGAGAAGGCGGCCCTGGTGCTTCACATGCTCCGCTACGTAATCGGCGAGCCGGCCTTCGCCGATGCGATCGCCGCCCATGTCGATGCCGGCCGATACGGTCACGCCACGACCGATTCCTTTCAGGCCCATTGCGAGGCGGCCGCCGGAACCGATCTGCAGTGGTTCTTCGATCAGTGGATCTACGCTGCCGGGAAGCCTAGCTACCTGTGGTCCTGGAGAGAGACTGAGCCGGGGCGATTCGCACTTCGGGTCGAGCAGAGCGAGGCGCCGCTTTTCCACATGCCCCTGCCCTTCACCGCCCACGGCGCCTGGGGAAGCGACGAGCTTCGGATCGAAGTGCCGGCGGAACCGGTCGTAGAGATCGATTTCGCTCTGCCCGGGGCGCTCGATTCGCTCCGCTTCGATCCCGATCTGTGGATGCTCTGCGACGCTGAGCAGCAACCATGGACGGGCATTGGGGGGGCTGAAAGTGACCCGAAAGAGCTTGTGGCACTGCTCGGCGCGCCGAGCCCCAACCCCTTCAACCCGAGGGTGGCTCTCCCGCTCGATCTAACAAAAGCGCAATCGCTTCGACTCGCTGTGTACGACACGCGGGGAGCGCTCGTCGCGACGCTCTTCGACGGCCGCCTGGGCGCGGGCCGCCATCTCGTTCGCTGGGACGGCCGCAACGAGCGCGGCCGGCCGGCGGCGACCGGCGTATACCATGTGCGACTCGACACCGCGAACGGTCGTTCGCGGACGACAATTGTGCTGCTGCGGTAGATTGGAAACTTGGTCGATGAGTCGCTCTTTCACTTTGGTCAGCGTGACCCTGCTTGCCACGAGCATCTGTTTCCATACCTTCTTCTCAGGCTGGGGCATACCCTCGCCAATAGATCATGATGCGGAAGTGGGCTATGGCGTCGTATTCAATCCAGCCGACAATCTGTCGTACGCGTCTTGGTCGCAACAGGCCAAGTTCGGGGCTTCGGTCTTCAGCGATCTGTATACGACAACCCCACACAGGCCATTGTTGTTCAATCCGTTTTTCCTAATGGTGGGCCAAGTGGCGAAGCTGTCGAGCACAGATCCAATTGTGATCATGAACATCGTGGCATTGCTGTGCATACCCGTTTTCGTGATCAGCATAGGGCAAATCTGTAGTTTCCTTCAGCTGAGCAAACCGACGTCTTTTGCCGTGCTCTGTTTCGCGCTGGGAGGTGGCGGCGTTTCTTGGCTGCGTTATGCACTGGGCAAGATGGAATGGCTTGGATTCCTCGGCGCCCGGAGCCTGGGACCGGATCTTTCCTACTACGATCTCTACCCGGCGATCTCGTTCACGATCTACCCGTACCACGCGATGGCGATCGCACTTCTTGCCGCGCTCATTTCACACATCGTGAGATACGACCGCCCCGGCCATGCTTTCCCGCTCAAAGAGAAGGCGGGTCTCGCAACAATCGCGCTGGCGCTTGCGAGCTCCAGACCGTACGAACCGATACTCCTCTTTGCGTCATACTGCGGGGTGTTTCTACTGTCATTCCTTTTCGATCTGCCCAAGGAGCTTCGGAGCAGGCGAGGCGAAGTCTTGACTTGTCTGGCTCTCGGTCTGCTGCCGGCTTTGGGCTACAGTTTCTGGGTATCGACGCAACCGATCTGGGAAGGCTTCGCCAGCCAATCGATCGACTTGCAAGGGGGGCGGAGTTGGTGTGCGGGGTTCCTCCTTCTGTGGTCTTTTGCCGCGTACGGGATGCTCGAACCCGAAACCCGGTCCCTGACCCAGCCAACATCGTTTTTGGTTGTCTGGTCGCTTCTCAGCGCCCTTCTCCTGCTCGTTCTTTCGTCTGGTATGACAAAGCTGTGTGGTGGCTGCACCATCCCCCTCGCCATCGTCGGAGGAGCCGGGCTGGAGAGGCTTCATCTCTCGATTCGCGGGAAGAGATCCGCCGCTGTGGCCGTCGCGGGAGTTGGATTGCTCTCCCTGGGGTCGCCCGCCTTGGCCCACCGCTCGTTCTTGACGACGCCCAGGCGGGTTTCCGCCGATCTGCTGCGGGCGCAGGCGGAGATTCGCAAACATTCCGATTCCAACACGCCGGTGGTATTGACCGATTCCACAACCGGCTCCCTGCTGCCCGGTCTGGCGGGATTTCGGGTGTTCTGCGGGCATTGGGCGCTCACGGACCACTACCCACAGCGACGGCTCGTGTTGAAGGAGCTGGGATTGAATCCGGCCTTGCCCAAGCAGCATTCCTGGGCCCACTCCGAGAGCGCTGGTTCACAGACCGGGCTTCTGCGAAACCAAGTCTCGCATGGGGTCTTCGGGTACCTCCTGGTGCGGCACGATCAGGAGCTCTCGACCCTGTTCGAGAGGGAGGGATCGGAGGCGTTGGTTTACGAGGGAACAACATACCGAGTGCTGCGAATGAACTCATCGATTCGTGCCCTTCTCGAAGAGAGATTCGAGACCATGGAAGCAGACGCGATCTAGGAGCCTGTTGCTCCCGAGGAAGAGCAGGGACTAGGATGGTGGATAGTAGAGCGCTTTTTGCTCATTCCCCCTTCTCGCCGAATTGGGAGACTCCGGAGACTCAATGAAGAGCTTGTTATCTTCCATCATCATCGTCGGTCTCGCATCGCCCGCCCCGGCCGCGGAGCTGTTCTGGGATTTCGAGGAGGGGATTCCGGACCAGTTCTTCAGCGCCGAGCTCTGGGGCGAGAGAGATTCCACCTACGCCTACGGGCCGAATGCACCCGCCGATAGCGGCACGGTGTGGGTCGGAACACCAGTCGACGATCTGGCGGAGTACCCAGAAGAGCACCTGGCGGCCCTCACGACCACGGAGATCGATCTCTCCTCGATGGGCTTTTCGGCGCTCTATGTTAGCTGGGTCCAGTGGGCCGATTTCGAGGGGGTGGCGACGAATTTCGACGGAATCCACCTGCTGCTCTCGACAGACGGGGGAACGGTTTGGGAGATCGTCGACGACCCGCCCGATGGCGGCCTTCAGCCGCCCTATGATGACCAGATCGTTTCCGGGAACGGCACTCCTCTTTCCGGAAAGTGGGCCTATTGCCACGACACCTGCACCAATCAGACCGGACTGGGTTGCGGTCCGACCCCCTCGTATCACGTTCGCGGCCTGCCCAGGCCAATTCAGACCGCGTCGGGGGGAGAGCTCGTGTGGAACGCCGTCTCGACGCGCGACCTCATCGCCCTCGGTTATGTCAACCCGAGCGACACGATTCTACTGAAGTGGCTTTTCGGAGCCGATGAATTCGGCGGTGGCGAAGGCTTCTTCATGGACGACTTGCGCATCGCCGACACCGCGCCCTTCTGCCTCATTCCCCCCGAGATCACCGTCGACCAGCTGGAAGACACCCCGATCATCGACGAGGACTACGTCGTCAACGCTCTCGTCGAGAGGGTGTGTGCGGATGTCGACCCGAGCACGGTTTTCCTTCACTACTACACTGAGACTACTCCCGACACGATCGATGTGCTGATGACCAATGTTGGCGGCGACAACTACTCCGCCGCGATCGACGCCCAAGTGCTCGATACCGACGTGTGGTACTGGGTGAGCGCGGCGGATGTCGAAGAAAACTCCGGTCGCTCCGCCACAATCGCCTTCGAGGTCACCGAGGCGATCACTCTGATCCTCGATGACGGACAGCCCTTCTGGCTCGACCTCGGCTTCTTCGAGACGGGCGACGGCTTGGCGGCACGGTTCTCGGCGCCGGCCGGCGCGGACTCGAGTTATGTGCTCTAC
Organism: Gemmatimonadota bacterium; assembly: GCA_002686955.1. GTDB lineage: Bacteria. Next base: position 9,920 of record NYZA01000129.1, on the reverse strand, counting down.
AAGACGCACTGCTATTTCTCGACACAGGGCCTTTTCGATGTGGGTGTTTGGGACGACGACGGAGTCGGAGCCTCTCCTTCGACGCGGCTCTTCAGCGCCGATTCGGTGGCGAACGATGTCGACAACGATTGGTGGTCGTTTGAATTCGACGATTCGACCCTGGTCTTCGAAGAGGGGACTTTCTTCGTTGGCTTCACGTTCGTCACCGGCGACTCCGCCGACAATCCCGGCATCGCATTCGACTTCACCGGCGACCACGCGGACACCAAATGGCGACTGACCGAGGGCGCGTGGGCGGTTGACGACGATCCCGAAGTGGGCGAGATGATGCTGCGGGTCAAGGTAAAGGTGAGGACGTCCAGCGGCTCGGTCGACGATGTGAGCACCGGCAACACCCCCGCGTCCTTCCGGGTGCACGGCAATTTCCCGAACCCCTTCAATCCGAGGACGGTGATCCGCTACGACTTGCCCTCCGGCTCCGTGCCTGGCGAAGAAGCGATTCCGGTCCGTGTGACGGTCTTCGATCTGGCGGGCCGATCGGTCGCGACTCTGGTCGATCAGGATCAACAGCCGGGGGGCCATTCGATCACCTGGTCCGGCACGACCGACACGGGAGCTCCCCTGCCCTCCGGAGTCTACTTCTACAGGATCGAAGCCGGTGAGAACGTGGCCACGCGAAAGATGGTCATTCTGAAGTAGTCGATCCCTTTTCGTAGAGCATGGCGCCGGCGAAGCTCACGGCCTGGGTGCGCCGGGGATCGACCGCGCAGCCGTACGAGACCAGCTCGCCCTTCGGGTGGCCGGTGGCCTGGAGAAGCAGCCAGATCGGTGCATACCCGCAGATTCTGCGGGCGTCCCCATCTTCGAGCAGATGATCGGTGAGCCGCTCGGAATCGCCCCGAAGGACCCCGTCGAGCAGCACGCGGTCTCTGTCCCGCACCTTCTCCAGATCGTCGTCGGAGAGAGGCTCCGGCCCATCTCCGAAGTGCATTCCCACGTGGGCGAGATCCACTCCCGCGATCCAGAGGGTTCGTCCGGGGGCGGCACCGAGCACGGTGCGTGCGATCTCGGCCGCCTCGCGGATCGTGTCTTCGCCTTCGGGACGGTCCCCTTGATGCACCGCTGAGTGAATGCTGCCGCAGAGAATCGGCACGATTGGGACCTCTTCTTGCCCCAGGATCCGTTGCACAAAGGGAAGTTGCAGCTCTATCGAGTGCTCGAGGCGGTGAATGAGCTCGTCGTCCACCGAGGGCTCGCCACACTCGGCGATCAGACCATCGACCAGATCGGTGTCGAGCGGCAACAGGCCGAGAGGGGTCTCGAACGCCTTCCGTGTGAGCACCAAGGGGCGCTCACCACCCGCGTGACTCGTTCCGATTATCACAACTCGATCCGCCGAGATCGCCGCCTCTTTCGCCCTGGACCAGAGCGACGCGTAGACGCTACGCCCCCTGGCGTAGTCGATATGGGGAGAGATCAGCGCAAGTGGAGGCGCCGGGGGCTCGCCCGAGCCGCGCGACGGATCTTGGAGCATGCTCTCGAAGAAATCGCGACACGCCGCTTGGTCCGCCGGGTACACCGCACCAGCGTGGGCGGCGGATCTGATCGGGTTGCTCATCAACGCGTCGCGGGCGGAACGCTCCTCTTCGCGCCCCCGGGCGTCGTCGAGGAATCCGGCGGAAGAGAGCCGCCCGACCAGATCGAGAACCTGCGCCTCACTCACCTCGACGGGAAGGCTCTCGGAGACGACGCGCGCGATCTCTCGGGCCGAGCGCTCGCCGTCCAGTTGGGAAGCAACGAGGGCCTCGTGGATCTCGAGTGACACGATCGAACCGCCGAGGGGGTCACGAAGCGACAATGCGCCACCCTCTTGCATGAACTCCGCGCGGCGCAAACGTGGGCAGACTGGCGGCACGATCATCATCTCGGTCATCGCCCGGAAAGGCGGCGGTCGTCGTGTTTCCAAGTACTCCTCCGCCAGCATATCCTGCTCTCCGTACCTCTCCCCCTTTTTCCGCAATCTCATTCGGAGCTCGACGATGTCCCTGATTCGCCGCGAAGACGCGCTACTGCTGATCATCGACGTTCAGGAGCGACTCGTGCCGGTCATGCACGAAGCCGAAGAGCTGGTCCGACGATGCGAGACCCTGATCGAGATCGCCAAGACGCTCGGCCTGCCAATCGTGGCCACCGAGCAGTACCCCCGCGGCCTGGGGCCGACCATGCCCGCTCTCGCGGAGAAGCTCGGGGGAGCAACGGTCCTCTCCAAGCTCAGCTTCAGCGCGATGGGCGACGCGGGGGTTCGCGACACTCTTCGCGCCGCCGATCGCAGTACGCTCGTCATCGCGGGGATCGAGTCACACGTCTGTGTGCTTCAGAGCGCTGTCGATGCCGTCGATCGCGGGTTTCAGGTGCAAGTCGTCGCCGACGCCATCTCTTCACGCCGTCCGGAGAGCCGCGAGATCGCGATGCATAGGATTCAGGCGGCGGGTGCTACGATCACGACGATCGAGAGTGTGGCTTTCGAGTGTCTGAAAGTGGCCGGATCGGACGAATTCAGGGCGGTGAGTCGACTGATCCGTTGAGCAACTCCCTCATGGGACCCACCGGGGCGCAAGAGGTGGCAACATGAGCTCGAGGATCGAGAAGAGATCGCTCAGACAGGTCGATGTAACCGCGTGGCCTCCACGAAGGAGACCGGTCGCCTGGGCCTCGAGCTCTCGCAGGAGCGGGATCGGAGCAGCGAGTGTGCAGAGCAGAAGCGAGCGACGATGGCCGAGCCAACGCTCCCTCGAGGCCGCGACCCAGAGAGAGAGAAGCTGTGTGGCGAGCGATCCGTGTAGCTCGCATGGTGAGTGTGGAAGAAGCTGCGAGAGGATCCGCAAAGCGACGGGGGTCGAGTTGGCTCGCAACGCGCAGCGCAGGGCCATCTCCAGCGCTCCGGAGCCTGCAACACGCGCCGGGCCCACAACCGATGCCGCGCGGATCACGGCGGCGGCCGGCATCGATCGGTCCGCCATGGCCAGAGCGAGGCGATCGAGCTCTCCCCGAGGAACCAGGCCTGAGGCCACTTCGAGCTCGATGAGCGCCTCACCTTCGATCCACAGGGGGGGAGCATCAGCCAGAGGATCGATCCCTTCCAAGAGGAGCGCAAGCTGATCGACGCACCGTTTTCGCGCGGAGCCCGGTGCCCCCAGTCGCCCGCTTCCACGCAGAGGTGGCTCGTCCAGGGTCGGTTCGATCTCCAGTTCAACGACGACATCCTCGAGATCGCCCTCGATGAGGAGCGTGGCCAGGGTCATCGGCGTAAGGTCGGTGGCCGAACTGGCCCAACGGGTCGTGGCCTCGGAGGGATGAGAAATGCGGCTCCAGAGCCAGTGGCGAGTCCACACGAGGCGCGCATCGGGCACGACCACGGAAAGGCGCTGACCCAGATGCATCTCCGCGAGAACCTCCCCCAGGCTGTGGGGGGGATCCTCGGCCAGGAGCTCGATCTCGAGCTGCGCCTGGCAGCCGACTGGGGGGGGGAGGGCATTGCGGGACATCCCCTCTTATCATCGTCAGATTCTGCGCGCCTTCTTGATCGATCGCCTCGGCTTGTGATCAGAGTCCGACGGAATCGACGACCCGAGAGATCGTTCGGCAGAGGTCACCGGCGGGCTGGAGCCGATTCAGGCGGGTTCTCAACCCTTCGATCGCGCCGGCATCATCCACATCGGCCACCTGCTCCAGAAAAGCCGGCTTGACGTGGGTCTCCTCGCAACGCCCGAGCAATGCGTTGAGCGCTCTCGGACCCCGCCAGGGGATCTCTCTGAGAATCCGATTCGGCGGGGAGGAGAAGCCCAGCAGATAGAAGCCGCCGTCGGGCGAGGGCCCGACGATCACCGGGTCACCTTCCGCGAGCAGCGAGAAGGCCCGCATCAGATGACGCAGGCGAATCTCGGCGATATCACCCCCGACGACGACCAGGTGGCCATAGCCGAGACCGATCGCGCCATCCACGGCACAGAGGAAGCGCGAGCCGAAACCGTCCCCGAACACCGGCACGTCCCCAACACGGCGGCTCTCTTCGATCATCTGCCGGACGATCGGGCGAAGCTCCCGCTCCTGATCTCCTGCCAACACGAGATCGACATCGAGGGGAAGACCACGAATCGCCGTGAGAACCGCGACCAAGAGCGCCCGGTGGATCTCTTCGCCACGCGGGCCGAAGGGCTTGACCTCTTGCTCCACGCGGGGCGCACGCGCGAAAAGGAGCACCGCCCTCGGAAAAACCGGCAGCGCGAGCTGCGTTTGCGCTTGGTCGGCGGTGGAGCCCATGCCCGGACTATACCCCGTGGCGGCAGGATCGCCTCGGGACTACACCATCTGCATCGACTTGATATGCATCAGATTCTGAGAGCGGGAAGGGTGGCGGAGCTTGCGAAGGGCCTTCGCCTCGATCTGCCGGACACGCTCACGGGTCAAGCCGAATATGCTCCCGACCTCGTCGAGGGTCTTCGGTCGCTGTCCCCCGAGGCCGAAGCGCATGCGGACCACCATCTCTTCGCGATCCTCGAGGGTGCGAAGCACGCGCGTCATCTCTTCACGGATCAAGATCCGCGAGACCCGATCGGCGGGTGATGCAGCCCCGGTGTCTTCGATCAGGTCGCCCAGTCGGGTGTCCTCCGATGCGCCGACCGGTCGATCGAGGGATACCGGATCGTGGGAGATTCGCATCACCTTTCGCACCTTGTCGAGCTCTAGGCCGGACTGTTCGGCAATCTCGTGGGCTTCAGGTCGACGCCCGAGCTCCACTTCGAGAATTCGCGTCGCCTTCACGACCTTGTTGATCGATTCCGATACATGCACCGGTACGCGAATCACTCGGCTCTGGTCCGCGATCGCGCGGGTGATCGATTGTCGTATCCACCACGTGGCGTAGGTCGAGAACTTGTATCCCTTGCGATAATCGAATTTGTCGACAGCCTTGAGCAGGCCCCGATTTCCCTCCTGGATCAGGTCGGGAAGCTCCATTCCGCGATTGGAGTACTTGTTGGCGATTGTGATGACCAGTCGCACGTTCGCTTCGACCATGGAGTTCTTCTCGTTCTCCATCGTGCGGAGCTGCTGGTCGTGCTCCGCGATGTCGGCTCGGAGCTCGTCGAGTGTCCGGCCGGTCTCAACGACCATCGCGGTGGGACCTCCCTCGAGTACGCTCGGCATCAGGTTCAGCCGGCTGACCTCGCCGTTGAGGGCGGTACCCTCTTCCATGCCTTCCAGCACGGCCAAAGCGTCCCTAGATCTCTCCACGGCCTCATCGAACCACCCGCGCTCGAAATCCAAGAGTAGAGCGGTGCGCACCACACCCGCCAACGCGCCGCGATCGCGCTGGGCTGCCTCGTGGGAGGAGCGCAATCGCACCAAACGACGGAGGAATTTCTTCGTCTCCGCTTCGAGCACTTGATAGTAGTTGGGACGCCACGTGGGAATGTCGAGGCGGGCTACGGAGTCCACCTTGCGGTGCTTGTCACGAACGGAATCCCCGATCGAGATCAGGTACCCGATCGCGACTCTATTGCGAAAGATCGCCCGCCGGCGGGCTCGAGCCGCTCGAACAATCCTCCGAGCAATTCGAACCTCACCCTCTCGATCCAACAGGGCTGTCTTCCCCATATCTCGGAAGTAGATCCGTATCGGATCGTCACAGATTCCACCGGTCGTGTCCAAGGTGTTTGGCGCTAGCGTTTGCTTCAACCGTTTCTCCCTCTTCGCGTTCGCACACTTCCTGGCGAGGAAAGCAGACCACTACCACGGGCGGTGTATTCCCTTGCTGGAACGTGCTGAACCGAGGACCTGTTTGAGCTTCGAGAGTCGGGGGTGCACCGTACAACTGGTGTTGTTGGGCGGGACGGGCTCTTCCGGATCTGCAATCTCCATGCCATAACCCGAGGCTGCTCCGAGAGAGTGAAAGAATGGGTTCGCATCGTTTGGCGAGCGACGGATCAGCCCCCTGGAGCCGGTCCTCCGGAGTCTCGGGGGGCGCTTCTTTCGACTCAGGAAAGGATGGAATCAGCTACGAGACAACGAGATGAGCATGCGGCCGGGTCTCGCGGGGATCGGGCACCGAAGGGCAGCGGATCGTGCGGGCGGCCCCCATGGCCGGACCGAGGGGTGGGCTGACCCTGCCCCCGCCGTCCCGGCCATGGTGGAAATACCCCATCGCGGCGCGGAATCGCGCGCGATTTGGCGCAGGTGAACAACCTCCGATCCACGCTATTTGATCAGCAGCATTCTGCGGCTCGCCGTGAAGCCTTCGCTTCGCAGCCTGTAGAGATAGACGCCCGAGGGAACGACGAGGCCCGCGTCGGTTCTACCGTCCCAGGCCACGCTGTGGGTTCCCACCGCTAGCTCCTCATCAATGAGTCCGGCGATCCTCCGGCCCGTGAGATCGTAGATCGCCAGGGTCACAGGACCGGACTCAGCCAAGCCGAAGGAGATGACTGTGGACGGATTGAATGGGTTCGGCGCGTTCTGACGGAGATATGCGCTCGCCGGAATCCCGGGTGTCTGGCCTCGACGAAGAACGATCTCTCGCGAGCCGCTCTCCTCGCCGGTCTCGGCATCGACCGTCACGATGCGGTAGCGGTAGATGCCGTCGAGATGAGCGCCTTGATCGACGTACTCGCTCCGCCCGACGATGAGCTTCTCGTTGAGGCGACGCACGGTGCCGGAGTCGATTCGATCTACGTTGACACCCGCGAGATCGGCTTCGGCGCCGACCAGGCGCCAACGGATCAGATTCCCTTCCGGAGCGGCGATCGCCTCGATCTCGATCGCCCTCACTCCGACCGGCACTCCGAAAAACTGGAGCACATCGTTGAGAACGCTTTTGCGCGAGGTCGAACCGTTCTGTCCGCTGACCCCCTCGAAGTTGAAGGGGAGATAAACCAACTTGTAGTCACCCTCGTACACGACGCCGGCACCATCCGCCGTAGTCGAATAGAACAGCGCGTCCCTGGCACCACCAACGGCACGCACGACATCGGGCGAGATCCAGTTGTTCGCCCCGCCCTCACCGGTGAAGAAGAGCAGCCAATCGTTGGAGAGCTCATCACCTGGTACGCCCTCGGCAAGGGGTAGATGCGAGTTGGCGTTCACGAATTCCGACTTCAAGTACTTCCCGAAGAAATCCTCGGAACCGATTTCTTCCCCGATGTTTTGGCCGGACAAGAACAGGTTCCCGCCCCCATCCAAATAGCTTGCTAATAGCGCTCGCTCCGCTTCGTCCAGCGTTTCGACCGCTGCATTGCCACAGAACCAGATGACCGTGTCGAAGCCGTTGAACGGGTAGATGCTCAGCCAGCCGGTGTCCCTGCGAGTCCAGCGGTTGGGGAAGTTCCCCAGCCCCTCCAACGGCGTTTCGTAGTAGCTCGCAAACTCCTCCGCGGGATCGTCGTCGACCAGGAGCAGATTGCTTCGGCCGATCCGGAAGGTCAGTGTGTCGGTGCGGCTGAAGAAGTTCGGATTCGCCGTGAGTTCCACGACGACCTGCACATCTTCGACCTCCGTAACGCCGGCGTCGACCGAGAGCAGAAATGGGTCCGCCGAGTTGTCGCCTTCGCCCCCGGGATCAACATCGGGGAGATCGGCGCTCTGCTTGGTCACGAGCAGCTTGGGTGTGAGCGAACGCAGAGACGCGCTGAGACCGGTCGCCGCCATTGCACCCGCCGGAAGGGCGTAGCCGACCACGCAGCTGATCTCATCACCGGGGTCCGCCACCAGATCGGGTGTGTCGGCGTCGTAAATGACCGACTTGGAGTTCCGGATCGTCTCCACGAATCCGTGGGCGGCCAGGGCAGGAAAAAGCAGCTCGCCGTGAACCGTGCCGTTGGTGAGATCGCCGTCGTCGTCGTCCATCAACAGGTAGTCGATGTAGTAGTCGAGATCGTCGTTCGCGTGCCCGTAGCGAGCGTAATGCCAAAGGGAATCGGAAAGAACGGTCCCCTCCTGCTCGCCCAGGGCGCCGATCAGGTTGGTTCGCGCATCCCAGAGAGCGCCGCAGTGCGCCTCGCCGACGCAGTGAGTCTCCCCGCCGCACTCGTTGGCGGGGTACACACGATTGTTCACGCAATCCCGCAGGTGGGTTCCTTCCCCAAAGAAACCCCGGCCGACGCGGGAATCGTTCATGATCGTAACGGCCAAATAGTCCGAAAATCCCTCGTGCATGGCGCCCGTCGCCTGCCCACCGGAAGCCCACTGGGTCACCCCATGGCCGTACTCGTGATACACGACATCCGCGATCTTCGCGATGCTGGGGCACTGGCCACCGGCTCTGAAAAAGGTCATGGCGAAGCCATTCCAGTAGGCGTTGCAGGCGCCATCGGCTTCGACCCTCGCGGGCATGTCATAGTCGAGCGAAGTAAACTCCCCGTCGATCGCCTTCATGTAATCGTGAACGAGGCCGGTGTGGTAGTAGACGTTTCGCTCCGCGATCAGGGAATTCGCGTCGTCCCAGATCAGATCGGTCGGAGTGTCCGCCGGCACGACCTCGGCGAGCGCGGCGTTGTCTCCGGCTTGGTTCTGGACGCGTACCCAAAGTCCGTGAAGACCGCTCTCGACATCGTGGTCCCCGGAAGAAACTTCTGCGCTCCATGATCCCTGGGCGTCGCTCTGAATGTCCGGCTCTCCATCGATCGAAATGTCCTCGTATGCGAAGTCGCGGGGGACCGGCTCATCACTCGGCGTCACCGGCAGGATCGTCCCGCCGATCGTCCCGCTGAGATCGGCGTAGCGGATCTCGTTCTTTCGCGCGACGATCTCACCGGTCTCGGCATCGATCAGGTGGATCCAGCGACCGAGGGGAGAAGAGGTCAACGCGACGACCTCCCAGGTCAGTGTGTAGCCGACTCCGCGGCCATCCGCTATCGGGACGATCAAGAGCCTCGCTTCGCTCTCGGGATCAGAGGTGCCGCCAACCGACGAGAGGGCGATGGCGGCGGCCGCGGAGGCGTCGAGTCGAGGATTCACATCGAGATCGACATCGGGGTGGGGATCGGCGCCGATGAGGGTCAGTCGGCCGTCCTGCATGAAGCGAAAATCGACTCGCGCTCCCCCTACGGGAACTCCATCGTAGTAACGATCGAAGGTAAGGAACCAGCGGCCGGCGGCCCGCCGCGCATGCGCAAGACGCAGGTCACTGTTCGCGACCCGGAGCAGATCCGCGTGATCCGCGATGAAGCCGCGCGCGATCCGCTCGACACTCTCCTCATCGTTCGGAGCGAACTGAATTCCCGGCCCCATGATCCACCGCGGGACTCCAGTGCGGGCGTCCCAGCTCGCACGCCACCCCTCGCCGTGGCTCGCGAGGAATTCGTCCCAGAGCGGACTGCGAGACATGCGCTGCTGGTAGCCCGCGGCAAAGAGATGGCCCATTCGTGGAAGATCGATGCGCTCGACGGAGCCTCCCGGATCGACCATCGCGAGAGAGGTGCCGGTTGTCATGGCCAGGCCGAATATCAAAGCGCTCCCGAGAGCTCGATTGGTGTACATGCGCACTGCTTTCATGTGATGGTGACGGATGAGAATCTAGGCTGGGCCGCCGCGTGAAGACCGGGTGCCGCAAAAGGCGGGATCAAGTTGCAAGAGCCGAGCCACCTTCGCCGTTGCGACGCGCCCTACGAGCCGCCGCCGAAGTGCTTTGCGGGTCACCATGATAGGATCGTATGCCGCGAAGCGCCGCGATCCACTGGGTCTCCGGCTGGACTCGGGGCTGGGGGATGAAGCGCAGGATTTGGCGGATTCGCTCAGAGGCCGGTAGTCTGTTGCGCATAGGGCGCGAGGCCTAGGAGCCTGTTGCACATAGCCTTCGCTTCGCCCGGCATCCGCCTTCGTTCCGATCTCTGCGTCGCCAAGTCCTTGAAAGGCAACCAGCCTTCCCG
>NYZA01000128.1 GCA_002686955.1 Gemmatimonadota bacterium | reverse complement strand
TACGAGATGCGTCGAGACCGGCGAAAAGCGATGCATTCCGGCACCGAGCGCCGATACGTCGATAATCAACGGAAGCTCGTCGGTCGAATGGCGCAATAGCGATTTCCCTGTTCCTTCGACCCGCAGCTTCCACTTGGCTGGAGGCGAGACCGTTACAATTTGTTCATCCGTCAACCCTATGATTCGAGGCTGAAGTCGAATCGCTGTCTCGGCGATCCTCTCTGTCGCGATGTGGAGCCACAAAACAACCGCAATGAAGATCGAGGCGATCAATATCCCCTTGTTGCCCGGCTGTAGAGCCCTCACCCGGCCGCCTCCACTACCACTCCGTTTTCAAGCAATAACGCTGTTGTTACCCCGCGCCCCCTAACACGAATCCCTTCTCTCATAACGTGCGACGATCCACAGGAGGGCGAGCCTTCTTTCAGAATCGCCCGTTGTGCGCTGGATTCGAGAGCGGCCTCCAGCACCCTGTGTGCTCCACGCTTAAACTCCTTTGTCACATCCTCTCCATCGTGAACACGGACGACGCGCGCGCTGCCGCTCCAAACATCGTCGCCTTCTCCGTCTATCAGCTGAGCGGCGGGTCTCGGAGTGGGCAACCCGCCCAACTCCTCTGGGCAGATGGCGACCGCGGGGAGGTCACGCAGGGATTCGCGCAGAGGCCGATCTTCCGAGTGGGCGCCGTCGTAGCGGCAACGCACACCGAGAAGACAGGCGCTCACGATGACCGGTCCGGCCTCGTCGGTGCGCCCGGCGCGGTCGTTCATCTCGAGACCAGTAGCCGCGAGACGGTCGCGGCGGCGACCAGCTCAGCAAGAAGCCCCGATCTATCCGGCGCCTCCTCGATAGCCGTTCCGACCACGACAAAAGAGGCTCCTCCTCCTACAGTCGCCTCGACCTGTCTTGGAGAACGAACTCCCCCCCCGACAATCAGGGGAATCTCGATCGTCTTTGCGACCGCGCGGATCAGCTCTATCGGTATCGATTGCTTTGCTCCGCTGCCGGCATCCATATAGATCAGCTTCAGCCCCAGAAGCTCTCCCGCCAAGGCATGTGCCGCCACAAGATCGGGCTTGTCTCTCGGCAGCGGCATCGTGTTGCTCATGAACTGTACCGACGTGATCCCACCGGAGTCGATCAGCATATAGCCCGTCGGCAGCACCTGGAGCCCGAGGCGCTTGATCGCCGGCGCGAAGCGCACATGTTCGCCGATCAAGAGCTCCGGGTTGCGCCCGGAAATCAGCGAGAGCAAGAGAATGGCGTCCGCATCGTCGGAGAGCTGAGCGCCGGACCCGGGAAAGAGGACGACCGGTAGATCACAAGCCTTGCGACAAGCGCGAACGGTCTTCTGAAAGCCGGCGGAGGCCATGAAGCTGGACCCGACCAAGATCGCTTTGACGCCGGATGCGGCCGCATGAGAAACACGTTTTTCGATTTCCGGAATCTGGTGGCGATCGGGATCGACCAGAAGCAACACTCCACCCTTTTGTTGCGGCAACGATCGGTCCGCGAAAACGTCGAACGAGCGCCGACCTGCTCTACGCTTGCTCATCTCGCTTCCCCCGTAGCAGCCCTCCATCGATTTCTCGCCATTGCGATCACCTCGGGAAGGCGTGACGCGTCTTTCCCGCCGGATTGCGCCATTTGCGGCTTGCCACCGCCTCCACCCCCCATCAATCCACCAAGCTCCTTGGCCAAAGGGCTCGCGTTCAGGCCGGCCGCGATTCCGGCGTCGTTCAGGAACGAAATGACCACTGGTTTGTCGTCCACTACGGTTCCGATCGTGCCCGAACGGCTTTTCCGCTCACGATCTACAAAATCCCGAAACGCCGGCACACTCGTGAATCCCTCCACGACGCCGCAGACGAATTCCAGCCCCTCCCAAGTATCGGTCTGAAGGGCCTGATTCGCCGAGCCGCTCGCGGCCTCGATCTGCAGCTCGTCGATCCTCTTGCTCAGCTGCCGATTCTGCGTGAGCAAGGTCTCGACCCGCCCGGGAACTTCTTCGATCCCCGCCTTGAGCATCGTCGCGGTCTCTTCGAGGCTTCCGCGGGACAGCTGAAAGTGATCGAGCGCGGCCCGCCCCGTCAGCGCCTGGACTCGCCTGACGCCGGCCGCAATGCCCCCTTCCGACAATAGAAGAAATGGTCCGATCTCTCCCGTGAAGCGACAGTGTGTTCCAGCGCAGAGCTCGGCGCTGACGCCGTCCCCGATTCGCACAACCCGTACCTCGTCTCCGTACTTCTCCCCGAAAAGAGCCGTAGCGCCGCCTTCGATGGCCTCGTCATACTTCATTGTTCGCGGGCTCACCGCATGTCCGCTCATGATCGCTTCGTTTACGTCTCGCTCGATACGTGTCAGCTCTTCCTTCGATACAGCTTCGTAGTGCGTGAAGTCGAAACGCAGCCGATCCGGAGCGACGAGCGATCCCGCTTGGTTCACGTGCTCGCCCAGATTCGTGCGCAGATAGCTTTGTAACAAATGTGTCGCGGTATGGTTGCGCTTTATATCGTCGCGTCGCTTTCCGTCCACCTCTGCGACGACGCCGTTCGCTCCAGCGCTTGGCCCATCTCCTTCAAGGCGGCCTGAGTGAACAATCATCTTCTCTATGTAGAAAGTGTTGCCGACACTCAGACTCCAGGAGTCGCCGGTTATCATGCCTGTATCACCAACTTGCCCTCCGGACTCGGCATAGAAAGGTGTCTCTTCGAGCACGATCCAAATCTCGTCGCTGCCTTCCTTCCGCCAACGCAAGGCGCGAGAATCCGTTTTCTCCTTTTCGTAGCCACAGAAGCCCGAGCCCTCGCCAGGTTCCAGCTCGTTCCATTCGAACCCCTCCATGGCCACCGCGCCTAACTTGGCGGCGGCGCGCGACCGGGCTCGCTGCGCTTCCAAGTGGGCCTCGAACCCCACCATATCGACGGAGATCGACCTCTTCTGCGCGATCTCTTGAATCACGTCGACGGGCAGACCGTCGGTATCGGAGAGCCTAAAGGCGGTGGCGCCGTCGAGCTGATCTCCGCCCTCGCGGTCGAGCCAACGTTCCAAATTGTCGATTCCTCGTTCGAGTGTGCGACCGAAGCCCTCCTCTTCGGCGCGCACGATCCGCTCGATGTGGTCGGCACGCTCACCGAGCTCCGGGTAGGCCTCGCCCATCGATTCGACCACGTTGGCGACCAGCCGATGAAGCGCCGGCTCTCGAAGCCCAAGGAAATACGAGTGGCTGATGGCGCGGCGCAAGATTCGCCGGAGAACATAGCCACGCCACTCGTTCGACGGGAAGACATTGTCCGCGACCAGAAACGACGCCGTTCGGATGTGGTCGGCGATGACCCGGAAATAGAATCCTTCCTCGATATCAGGCCGATAAGGCTCTCCAACCAGTTCCGAAATCCCCGAGAAAAGCGAAGCGAAAAGGTCGGTTTGCCAGGTCGTTGTGACCCCCTGCAAGGCGCAACACATCCGCTCCAGGCCCATCCCCGTATCGATCGACGGGCGCGGCAGCGGTGAGAGCGCGCCGCCGGCCGCCCGATCCGATTCCATGAAGACCAGGTTCCAGATCTCAACGAATCGGTTCCCATCCGATTTCGGGTCCGCGGGCGAAGAGCCGAGCCCCGCCCCCTCACCAAAATCGTAATGGATCTCGGAACAGGGCCCACAGGGGCCGGTCTCGCCCATGGCCCAGAAATTGTCCCGTTCATCCATCTTTTGAATGCGTCCGTCGGGCAATCCCGCGATCTTCTTCCACAGCTCAGCGGCCTCGTCATCCTCTTCGAACACCGTGATCCAGAGTCGCTCCCGATCGAGAGAAAACCGATCGATCAGCAATTCCCATGCGTAGACGATCGCCTCTTCCTTGAAGTAGTCGCCGAACGAGAAATTTCCGAGCATCTCGAAGAAAGTGTGGTGGCGAGCGGTTCGTCCGACATTCTCGAGGTCGTTGTGTTTTCCCCCGGCCCGAACACATTTCTGCGATGACGTAGCCCGGGTGTAGTCCCGAGCATCGTTGCCGAGAAACACGTTCTTGAATTGGTTCATGCCGGCGTTGCTGAAGAGCAAAGTCGGGGCGCCGTGCGGAACGAGCGGAGCGCTCGGCACGACCACATGCCCCTTGCTCTCGAAATAGCTCAGAAACTGCCGCCGGACATCGCCGCTCGTTCTCATGTCTCTCCCTGGATTCTGATCAGCCCTCGGCGGTGGCGCTCTCTTCGGGCCGGGCCTTCGGTGTGGCGAGACCTAGCCGCTCACGAATCTCAGCTTCGATGCGATCGGAAATGTCGGTGTTTTCCTTCAGGAATCGCATGACTCCTTCACGTCCCTGACCGATCCGCTCCGCCCCGTAGGAGTACCAAGTTCCGCTCCGTGTGAGCGTGCCCTGTTCGAGCCCCATGTCGATCAGCGTGCCTTCTTTCGAAAAGCCTTCATTGTAGATGATATCGAACTCCGCCTTCCGGAAGGGGGGAGCGACCTTGTTCTTGACCACTTTGACGCGCGTTCTGTTGCCACGAACTTCGTCCCCCTTCTTGATCGCGGCGATCCGTCTCACGTCGAGCCGGACCGAAGCATAGAAACGCAACGCGCGCCCACCGGGGGTCGTTTCGGGATTGCCGAACATCACGCCGATCTTCTCGCGAATCTGGTTGGTGAAGAGGACGATGCACTTCGAGCGGTTGATGCTTCCCGAGAGCTTGCGCAGCGCCTGGGACATCAAACGCGCCTGCAATCCCACGTGTGTGTCGCCCATCTCGCCTTCGATCTCCGCCCTCGGCACCAGCGCCGCCACCGAATCCACCACCACCACGTCGACCGCCCCGCTCTTGACGAGGATGTCGGCGATCTCGAGCGCCTGCTCGCCGTGGTCCGGCTGAGAGATCAGCAGGTCGTCCACGTTGACCCCGAGCTTGCGCGCATACACCGGATCGAGCGCATGTTCCGCATCGATGAACGCTGCCCGTCCCCCCTTTTTCTGCGTTTCTCCGATCACATGCAGTGCGAGAGTCGTCTTGCCCGACGATTCCGGGCCGAAAACTTCGACCACCCGACCGCGGGGCAGCCCCCCCGCGCCCAGGGCGTGATCGATCGCGAGCGAACCGGTCGAGATCACTTCCATCTTCTGCTCGGCAGTGTCGCCGAGGCGCATGATCGCGCCTTTGCCGAACGCCTTCTCGATCTGAAGGATGGCATCGTCGATGGCCCGTTCCCGATGGTTGGTGGGAAGGGCGGGCTTCTTGGGTGTGGCAGTCTTCATGTCGCGCTCTTTCGTTTTTCAATGCTCTCGAACGCCGCGGACGGGCCGGCGGGCCGATCGGACGCCCGAGATCTCTACAAGGATATCGCGGCGGCGGCTCCGCTCGCGATCTCGGTCTTGGTTTCGATCGAAGCAAGCAGGAATCACGGGCTTCGGCCGCGACCCAGAAGGCGCCGCAGCCCGTCGATCAACGCCTGCGCGGCCCTGAACTTGATCACACCGCGATCGCCCGGAATCCGCACACGCCGAGCCTCGGTCCCATCCCCCCCGGCGATCGCGATCCACACCGTCCCCACAGGCTTCTCTTCCGTTCCCCCAGCCGGCCCCGCGATCCCCGTCGATGCGAGCCCAAAGCTCGCCCCCGAAATCTCTCTCACCCCTTCCGCCATCTTCCGGGCGACGGCCTCACTCACCGCTCCCTCCGCCTTCAGAGTTTCCGCCTCCACCCCGAGAATCCGCGTCTTCGCTTCATTCGAGTAGGTCACGACCCCCTCGAGAACGTAGCGAGACGCCCCCGGCACGTCGGTGAGTCGACTGAGCGCCAGCCCTCCGGTGCACGACTCGGCCACCGCCACCGTCGCCCCCGCATCGACCAGCATCCGCCCCACGACCTCTTCGAGCCGTTCCCCGTCTTCGGAGTAGACCAGATCGCCCAAGCGCTCACGAAGCGCCCCCCTCGCCCCCTCGAGCACGGCCGCGCTCGGAGCGCTCAGGACCAGCTCTACCCCGCCCAGCGCCGGCAAAAAGGCCAACCGCGCGGGGTCCGCCGGTAGCTCCCCCACAAGATCCGCGAGCTTCGATTCCGTAATCCCGGTCGTGAGCAGACGCGCCACCTCGAGCGGAGCCACTCCACTTCCAGCCCGCAAGACCTCGCCAACCTCCCCGCCCAAGAAAGCCCTCACCTCACTCGGCACCCCCGGCAACGAGATCAGCAGTGTTCCCTCGCGTTCCCCCACCAGCGCCGGCGCCGTGCCCGCCGGATTCAGAATCGGACGCATCCCCCTCGGCACCATCGCCTGCCGTCGATTCGACTCCGCCATCGGCCGGCCGAATTGCCGAAAGAGCTCCCTCAGCCAGTCCACGACCGCCGGATCTTCCTCCAGCGCCCCCCCCGACCAAGCCGCCAGCGCCTCCCGCGTACGGTCGTCGGGTGTCGGCCCGAGCCCTCCAGTCACCAAAACGACATCGGCCTCCGCCACCGCCTCTTCGATCGCCGCGACGATCCGCTCGATCTCGTCACCGACACTGCGCGAGCCGAGCGTTCGATACCCCCATGTGGTCAGCGCCCGACCCAGCTCCGCCGAGTTCGTGTCGATCCGTGACCCACAAGTCAGCTCGTCGCCCACCGCCACGATCCGGGCGTTTCGGCGGGCTGGCCCCGTGGCGAGCTCAGTTGAAGATGATGAGGAGCACATGGGTGAGCAGATTCGCGTAGAGTCCGGCGAGAGCATCGTCGGCAACCACGCCCAACCCGCCGGGGAGCCCCTGGGCGCGATCGATGCCAAGAGGTTTGGCTATGTCGAAGGCTCGAAAGGCCAAGAAGGCGACGAGCCAAGGAGCCGGGGAGTGCGGCAGAGCCACCACGGCCACGGCCATTCCAACCGCCTCATCGAGCACGATCCAGCCAGGGTCTCGCTCCCGGGACTCATGCTCGGCCACCGCGCAGATCGGCACCGCGACGACGAAGAGGAGCAGGGCCACCATCGCCGCGATCAGCCCCCCCTCGGGAAGCAGGAGCCAGAGAACGCCGGCAGCAAGAGCCGTGCCCCAGGTCCCAGGAGCGGGCTTGAGTCGGCCCACGCCCCCGAGAGTGGCGAGGCGCTCGGCCGGGGAGGGGTTCGTGCCGGAAACAGGATCCAATTCGCCTCCTGATGAAGCACCCGCGCGGGCGCGCGATCGATAAGGACACCAATGGCGAGAGTAGAGCGCCGCCCGCCCCCTCGCAAAACCGAAGTCGCCGATCAAGTGTCGGCGACCCGCGGATAATGGAGAATTCAGAAGAAGGGGGGGACTGCGCACTGCGAAGCTGGTCCCCGCCATTCGCAGCTAGGCCGCATTTCTCACCAACTTTCGTCGCGAGGGGTTGGCGGCGTCGCCCATGTTGGCGGAGCGGTGCCGCCGAACCGACGTCTCGACATAGGGTCTTCGCCGGCTTGAGCTCGCCCTCGGTTGTTCGCCGCGGGCCCCGTGCGGTCGGGGCGCCGGCGAGGGCGGGACGAAGGGCACGAGCGGACGGGCCCATCTCCGACGCCGGGAAGAGAGGATCCGCCGGTGCCCTGCGTCACAAGTTGGATCTCTGCATCGGGAACCGGGAGTTGCGACCTATGGGTCCCCGCAAGAACAACTAGCGAGTTTCGCATCCCATCTGCACCCCATCTCCGGCCGATCGGCAAGCCCCGAAATCCGCGACGTAGCGCTGCTACACCGGTGATTTCGGAACTCACCGATCGACCGGAGGGGGGCGCGGGCGGCAGGTGCGCGTGGCGGCCGAAAACGTTGGCGCGCGTGATCGGTGCGTGACGTGGGGCGCGTCGTGCCGCGGTATCTCGAGAGCAAGCAGAGCGGGAAGCTCGGGGGAGCGGAGCGGTGGGGCTTGCCTGGAAGGGAAGGGCGGCGCTCGGCGAATCAGTGCTCGGTCCTCCAGAGAGTCCCCCATGTCGAAACCTCAGCCGCCGAAGGCCGGCCATTGACAGCTCTCGAATAGGGCCACGGAAGGAGAAAAGGCACGCTTTGACGCCGGGTCGAGCGACGTGGGGCGCATCTGGCCTTCTCATTCCACCGGCAAAGAGGGCGAGAGGTTCGGGGAAGCGGAGCCATTGCGCAGGCCTGGCTGCGAATGGCGGAGCTCGGCTGACCAGTATTCAGTCCCCCCGGGTCGTTGTTTTCTTCGTCGTTGGCCCTACCCCCGCACCGCCCCCCAACTAGCAACAACATATCGGACGCCAGAAATCAACGCCATGCCCGCGGTGAGCAACACCATTACTTGCACCGACAAAAGCCAGAACCTATCGAACGATTCGCTCAGCGGAACGACACCATTCCGCACACCCCAGGCCCGCACCACCAGATAAGCCAAGGCCGCGCTGATCGCGAACATCTGCACGGCGGTCTTCCACTTGGCGAGATTCGACGACGCGATCACGACACCCTTGTCTCCCGCCAGGGCACGCAGCGAAGTGACCAACAGATCGCGCCCCAGAATGATCATGACCGGCACGGCGTGGACCATTCCGAGCCACACGAGGGCGATGAAAGCGAGCGAAGTGAGGAGTTTGTCGGCCAGTGGATCGATCAGCTTGCCCACGTCGGTGACCGCGCCGCGACTGCGGGCGAGATAGCCGTCGAACCAGTCGGTCAGCGACGCCCCAGCGAAGAGGAGCAGGGCCGCCAGCCTCGCCTTGAACCCCCCCATCAGCAAACAGGCGATGAAGATCGGGGCGATCGCCATTCGCGAGAGCGTCAGGGCGTTCGGCAGGTTCATTGCATCTCTCGCCGTCCCTCGAAGGCGTTGCCCAAGGTCACTTCGTCGAGGTGGTCGAGGCTGCCGCCCGCCGGAATCCCCCGAGCCGCGCGACTGATGCGCACCCCGGTCGGCGCGAGATCGCGTTGCAGGAGCAGCGCCGTCGCGTCCCCCTCGAGGCTGGGGCTGAGGACGAGCACCACTTCATCCACCCCGCCGGCGCGAATTCGTTCGACCAGCGGCGCGATTCGAAGCTGTTCCGGTCCGACGCCGTCGAGTGGAGCCAGAAGCCCACCGAGCACGTGGTAGCGGCCCTGATGCGCCCGCGAGCGCTCGATCACGGCGACCTCGCGCGGCCCCTCCACGACGCAGACCACCTCGCTATCACGCGCGGAATCGGAGCAGATCGCACAAGGGGTAGCCTCCGACAGATTGCCGCAGATTTCGCAGATGCCGAGCGCTTCGCGTCCGCGAACCAGCGTCTCGCAGAGCTCCCGCACCACGGCCGCCGGGCTCGCCGCGAGGTGAAGCGCGATCCGCTCCGCCGCCCGCCGCCCGATGCCGGGCAGTGAGCTCAGTCCGCGAACCATCCGCTCGAGCGGCGCGGCGAACTGAGCGCGCTGCACCTAGATCCCCATCCCCGGCGGAAGCCCCATTCCCCCCGTCACCTGCTTCATCGCCTCTTGCTGCTGTGCGTCGGACTGCTGCCGCGCCCCGCGAATCGCCGCCAGGACAAGATCTTGAAGCATCTCGACGTCCTCGGGATCGACCACTTCGGGCGAGATCGTGATCTCAAGCACCTCGTTGTTTCCGTTCAGCACCGCCTTGATCGCACCGCCTCCAGCCTGCCCCTCGCAGCGCATCTTCTTCATATCTTCCTGTATCTCGGCCATCTTGGTCTGCATCTGCTGGGCCTGCTTCATCAGCTTGCCCATGTTCGGCATTCCGCGCATCGGTCGGTTCCTCTCTGCCTGGGAAGGCGTTCGGCGGAAGGGCGTTCGAGATTTTGGATCCGCCTGAGTATCTCCCGAGATTACCCGATGGCGGCGGCGACGGCACCCGGCTTGATGACGCACGAAACCTCCGGAACATCCCACCCGGGGGGACCGCGCATTGGGAATCTGGTCGCCGCTTTTCGTAGCCAGGCCCGCCCAATGGCTCCGCTTCGACGAAGCGGCGAGCTGTCTTGCTCGAATCCTACGCGGTTTCGACACCTGAGGCGGCTACATGGATTGAGGGCGGAGGCATCGAGCCGCGGCCCGGAGAGAATCGCAAGGGCGGTCGAGGTTAGACTGGAATCTTGTCGTGATCGAAATCGGTCGCATCGCTTTTCTTCATAGAGGAGCTCTTCAGACGCTCGGCCGGCCCTCTCTGCCAACATGCGTGAGACATTTTCCCATCCCGCAATTAG
>NYZA01000127.1 GCA_002686955.1 Gemmatimonadota bacterium | reverse complement strand
GGAACGGTCTGGGGCATGATCCAGGCGTTCGATGCGATCGCGGCGGCCGGCGAGGTCGAGCCGACGATCGTGGCATCCGGCATCTCGATCGCGCTGCTCACGACTCTCGGCGGGTTGGTCGTAGCCATCCCCTTCCAGCTTTCGTATAACTTCTTCCTCAACAAGGTGAACGGCCTGGTCATCGATATGCAGGAGTCGGCGGCCGCACTGGTCGCGATCCTCGATGAGGGGGCCGGCTCGAACGCGGCGAGCTGACCCGTGGCCTTGCAGAGAAAGCGAAAAGGAGCCGGCGAGGCGAGCATCCCGACCGGATCGATGGCCGATATTGCGTTCCTGCTGCTCTTTTTCTTCTTGGTCACAACGACCTTCAGCAAAGACAAAGGCATGAAGATCGTGCTGCCGGCGGAGTCCGAAGAGACCCAGGTGCAGAAGAAGAACATCTGCCATATCTGGATCAACTCGGCCGGGGCGGTCGCCGTCGAGCGAAAGATCATGCCGGTGGGCAACATCGAGAACGAGGTCAGGCGACGGCTCGCCGAGAACGAGCGCTTGATCATCTCGCTCAAGACCGATCCGCTCGCGCCGTACAAGGTCATGATCGACGTGATGGATGAGCTGAAGAAGTCGAGAGCGACCCGCGTTTCGCTCGCGGCACGAGAGGGTTGAGCTGTGGCGAAGTTCAAGAAATCGGCCGCGCCGGTGGCGGAGCTCCCGACCGCTTCGATGTCGGATATTGCGTTTCTACTGCTGATCTTCTTCATGGTTTCGACGGTATTCGTGAAGTTCCAGGGGATCGACGTGGTGCTGCCGAAGGCCGAGTCGACCAGGAAGATCCCGGACAAGCGACGGAATATCTGCTCTGTTTGGGTGGATCGGCAGGGGCGGGTTTGCATCGACGATCTGATCGTCGATCTGCCGCAGGTCTCGAGAGTCATGGGGAGCAAGCTCGCGACGAATCCGGAGATCGTGACCAATATCAAGGTGGACAAGGACGCGCGCTACGGCTTCGTCGAGAATGTATTCGAGGAGTTCAAGCGCGGGAATGTGCTTCAGGTCAACCTCGCAACAGTGACGGAACGATGATCCGAAAGCACCCCGAAGCCGATCTGAAGCGGTTTAGCGAGATCACCTACGAGAAGTCGGTGCTTCTCGCGCTGCTGATTTC
Source organism: Gemmatimonadota bacterium (assembly GCA_002686955.1). Taxonomy (GTDB): domain Bacteria. The sequence goes on along the minus strand of NYZA01000127.1, from coordinate 13,398 downwards.
CACTCTGCTCTTTCTTATCGTCAAAGGATCAGACGACACAGATTACGAGTCGGAGAGTCTCGACAAGATCGTGACCTTCGACATTCCGCCCGAGATCCAGCAACAGCAACAGATCAAGGCGCCTCCACGCCCTTCGATTCCGATCGAGACCGAAAGCGACGAAGTTCCGGACGATGTGACGATCGCGGACACGGTCATCGACACGGTTTGGACCCCGCCGCCCGAGCCCGATGCACCTGTTTATTTCGTTGCGTACGATGTCGCCCCGACGGTCAAGAAGAAGGTCGACCCCAAATACCCATCGCTCGCGCGACGCGCCGGGATCGAGGGCACGGTCCGCGTGCTGGTTGGGGTGGACGAGGAGGGCAGCGTGATCGAAGCGAAGGTCATAGGATCGATCCCGGGACTGGACGATGCCGCGCTCGAGGCCGTGAAACAGTGGAAGTTCAACCCCGCCATGCAGCGTGACCGTGCGGTTCGAGTTCAGATCGCGGTGCCGGTGGACTTCAAGCTTCGCTGAGGGCGGCGATCGCGGGCTCTCGGTGATGCGATGGGCAAGGCCGATGAAAATAGCGTGCCAAATCCCCCTGCTCCCGCTGGTGGTTATCTGCCTCTGGGCGAGCGCTTGGACCGCTCATTCAGAGCGGGTCGAGTACCCCCGACACATCCCGCAACCCGATTTCTGGATCCAGTCCGCGAAGGGGGGAGCGCCCGGGCATTTTGTCGACTCAGCGGTCTTTCCGGTCTCGAACGACTCCATGAGGGTCGAGGCTTACTACCGAATCGCGTACGATCAGCTCGATTTCCACGCGACGGCGGCCGGCCATGTGGCAAAGCTGCGCTTCGATCTGAGCGGCACGAAGGACGGCCAGTCGAAAGCCTCCACCCGAGTGCATAACGAGCGAAGCATCGAGATCAGTGAGGAGATTCTGGCCGAGGCGGCGAGCCACTATCTATTGGAACAGCTCGAAATCGTGCTCGAGCGCGCTCCCCATCGAATCGAATCGCGGGTCGAGATGGAGGGCAGTGGGGGCGCTCTGGGTGCGGCGGCGCATTGGTGGAGCCGACTGCCCGAATCGGCCGGCGGCGATCTCATCTTCGGCGAGGTGCAGCTAACGAACCAGATCGCTCCCATTTCCGGGGAGTCGGCCTACCCTAAGGGGGGGGTCGAGTTCTACCCGAATCCGACGCGGAGCTTCTCAAGTAACCTGAGCACGCTAGTCTTCTTTGCCGAGAACTTCAACGCTGGCGGCTCTCCCGGAGCGATCCACTTACGATACGGCATCGAAGATCTGTACGGAAACGACCGCTGGGGCGGCGAGGGCGGCCGAGTCGATGGCGGGGTGGTGAAGCTCGAGCCGGGGCTGAATCCGACCCTCTCCGGCTTCAATATCGGCTGCCTCGATACCGGTTTCTATCGACTGGTGATGGAGTACATCGATTCATCGGGAGAGATCGCGGCGCGGCGCGACCGGATCTTCAGCTTCCTGGGTCAAGAGGGACAGCTCAGCCCGCCGGATCCCTATGTTTCGACGCTCGACGCGGATCTGCTCGCGTCGTACGACGCCATGTTTTTGCGCTACCTGGCGGCCCCGGTCGACCGTGAGCGCTTTCAGGCCTTGACCGACGATCCCGCGCGCAGGCGCTTTGTCGAGGATTGGTGGATTCGGGCCGCCGAGACGCGCTCGCTTCCGGTGAAGCCTTTCAGGGCGGATATGTTGCGGCGCTACGAGCTGGCCGAAAAGCGGTACTCGGAGCCTCATCGCGAGGGTTGGCGGACCGATCGCGGCCGCATCTTGATCAAGTACGGGGAGCCGAACGAGCGGATCGTGGAGGACTTCGGCGCCGAGGCGCGCGCGGGGGAGCTCTGGGAGATGGTGGTTCGGAGCGAGCGGAAATTCTGTTACTTCCTCGACCGGCAAGGGACAGGCCGCTATGAGCTCGAGGCGACCGACATCGAGGGAGAGGCGGCCGCGCGGCGAGTGCGACCGGCCCTGACGGTCGGCGTCGAGAGTCGATTCTGATACCCGCGATCCTGCTTGCGGCAGCGACGGTTTTCGCACCTGTCGCGGGTCGGGGAAACACTGTACGAAGCGCCCACTCGCGTGCCGAGGCGGCGATGCTCGAGGCGCGCTTCGGCAGTGGCGCCGAGGCGCGGCGCTTGGCGGCGAATTCGGGGGAGGAGTGGGTGGTCGCGGCGGTGGAGCGATCGTTGCTTCGCGGGGGATCGACGGGGGATGGCCCGCGGAGGGAGGCCTCGAGGCTGCTCGGCAGCGCTCCGCGAGAGCTGCGATCGGTGCTCTCGGAGTACGCGGTATTGCTGAGAGCTCTCGATGGGGATACAACAGTCTCCGCAATCGACTCGCTCGCCCGGTCGGCGCGGTCCCTCGTGGTGCGCCGTGAGCTCCGACCGTCGGCGGCCCGGGCTTGGCTGGCAACGGCGGACACCGCCGCGGCGCTCCCGCTGATCGAGCGCCTTGCGCGCTCCGGGCGAGACGACGCGGCAGCCTGGTCGGAGCTGTGGGTCCGGGTCGCGTTGGGGAGCGGCGGATCGGTGGTCGAGGCGGCGAGGGAATTCTGTGGGCGGCATCCAGGCGAGTCGGCGCTCGAGATTCTGGGCTTGCCGGCTCTTCGCGCGGCGCTCGAGAAAGGCGAGCGGCGGATGCTCGAAGTGGAGTCGCTGGCGGCATTGGGTCGCCTCGATGAGGCGATTGCGCTTTGCGGGGAGGCGTTAGGGGGACCCGATGCCGATGCCGACGCAGATATCGAGTTGCGGATGAGGCGGGCGGAGCTGCTCATATCGTCGGGTGCGGTCGAAGCGGGGCGTGCCGCGTGGCGAGAGCTGGATCGGCGTCCGAGAGTCGGAGAGCGAGCCGTTTTGGCGATTGCTCGCTCCCACAAGGCGAAAGGCGATATCGAGTCGGCGGTCGGGGCGTATCTGGAGCTCGCCGAGCGTTTTCCGCGGTGGCGGGCGAGAGGGCTCTGGGCGGCGGCCTGGCTCGAAGAGCAGAGGGGTGATCGTGCCGCGGCGATCACACTGCTGGAGCGGATGATCGAGGGTGGCGCGGGGGGTGGGCTCCTGAGCGAGGCTCTCTTGCACCGAGCGCTCCTGAGACTGGAGCTGGGGGACGACGGCGCGGCCCGGCGCGATGCTCGGCGGCTGGCCGAGCGCGGGGCGACAGCGGTTCTGCGGGACGCCGGGACCTACTGGGCGTGGGTTGCCGAAGGCAGGGCGGATCGGCTCCCCGATCTCCCTCCGGCCAGCGCCTATCTGGAGTTGCTGCGCCCGTCGGCACGATCGGAAAGCGGGCCTTTCGAGCTGAAGCGAGTCGAAGCCCTCAGGGATTCCCTGCTCGCGACCACGCTCACCGGTGCCGCTGAGATGCGCGTCGGCCTGCGAGAGGTTCTAGATCGCACCTTGGCGCTGGCCAGCCTCGGTTTCGACCGCTGGGCGCGGCGGGAGTTGCTCGCCGTGGAGCGGATGCACCCCAGAGACGGCGCCGAAGCGCTGGCCGTGGCAAAGAGTGCCCTCGAGCTCGGAGCGCTCGACATCGCCGCCAGGATCGTTCGCCCTCGACTGGAAGGGCGCGGGTGGGCTCCGGGGGATCTCGAGTGGGATCTTCTTCTGCACCCCCTGGTTTACCTGCCCCTCGTCGAGAAGGCGCTGGGGCCCGGCGCCGATCCGCTGCTCGGCTGCGCCATCATCGAGGCGGAAAGCGCCGGGAACCGAACCGCGCGATCGCCCGCCGGGGCTGTCGGACTCATGCAGCTCTTGCCCTCCACGGCGGCGGCGATCGTTGCGAAGGGTCGTGCCGAGGGTGAGGAGCGAATTCCCGCCGATCTCACACACCCGGCGACCAACATTCGGCTGGGCTGCGCCCATCTGGCGGAGCTCCTGCGGCGCTACGAAGGAAGAGAGGAGCGCGCGCTCGCGGCGTACAACGCGGGCGCCGCCGCCGTAGACCTCTGGGAAGCCCGAACCCCCGGTCGCGACGCCGCTCACTTCACCGATGGTGCGGAGTACGCGGAGACCCGCGCATATATCAAGCGTGTTCTTTCAACGCGAGCCGCCATGGCGCGGGTCATCGGCAGTTTTGGCGAGGAAGAAGGCGCCCGGATCCGCGTGCGGAAGTGAATGCGCGCATCCCACGTGATAACCTCTCGACTGTCAAGCCGGGATTTCAGGCTTGGACGCCCACATCGCCGGGATCGATCGATTGAATGACGACGAGCTAATCAAAGAGGCCCTCCGAGTGCTCGGCAACGCCTACGCTCCCTACTCTCGCTTTCCGGTGGGGGCGGTCGTCGAGACCGAAGTCGGTGTCTTCGAGGGGGTCAATGTGGAGAACGCCTCCTATGGGCTGACGATCTGCGCCGAGCGGATCGCGATCGGGGCGGCGGTCACTGCGGGAGCAAGAGAGGTGCGCACGGTCGCCGTCGCCTCGACCTCCTCCCCGCCGGCGTCTCCCTGCGGCGCCTGTCGTCAGGTGATCGCGGAGTTCGGGGGTGGGGCACGGGTGTTGCTGGTGAATCAGCGGGGTGAGCGGGTCGAAACGAGCATCGAAGCTCTTCTCCCCGACAGCTTCTCCTTCGATCCCCCCCCCGCGCGCGAAGGCGGTCGATCATGAAGCTGGGGCGAGTGGTGGGAACGGTCTGGGCGACCCGCAAGGTGGACTCACTCACCGGCTTGAAGCTGCTCATCGTGCGAGACCTCGATCTCGACCATTCCTTCAAATCCAGCTTCGTCGTGGCGGCGGACTCCGTCGGTGCCGGAGTGAGCGAAGTTGTGCTCTACGCGGGGGGCAGCTCCGCTCGCCAGACACAAGTCACCACCGACCGCCCGGTCGATGCGGTCATCATGGCCATCGTCGATCGGCTCGACGTCTCAGTCTCCGACGGAGATGGCGTTGAATCGGCCTGATCTCGGCACCACCGTCGTCGACTGGAGCGAGCTGCGGCTGGTCGCCGAAGCGGCCGCCCGTTCCCTTGCTCCCGGCTCCGAGCTTCGTCTGGGCGAGCGAACGCTGATTACCCCCCTCGCCGCCGACGCGATTCGCGACCGGCGAATCGTTGTAGTTCGGGGCCGAGTCGCCGCCGCTCCGCCCTCCGCACCATTTCCCGCCAGCGGCGCCCGAATCGCCATTGGCTGCGATCACGGGGGTGTTCAGATGAAGCGTACCGTGCTCGCTTCGGTTCGCGATCTGGGCTTCGCGCCGCAAGACATCGGCTGCCATGGCACCGATCCGGTCGACTACCCCGACATCGCCGAACGCGTGGCGATTCTCGTCTCCGCCGGCGCCGCCGCGCGGGGCATCGTGCTCGACGGGGCCGGCATCGGCTCCTGCATGGCCGCCAACAAAGTCCCGGGCATTCGCGCGGCTCTCGCCTATGACATTTCGAGCTGCCGCAATGCACGGGAGCACAACGACGCCAATGTGCTGACCCTTGGAGCCCGCCTGATCGGCGAAGGGCTGGCCGATCAGCTCGTTCGGACCTTCCTCAAGACGGAGTTCGGCGGAGAGCGCCACCAGAAGCGCATCGACAAGATCACCGCTCTCGAGCAACGCATGGCGGGCGGCCGGCCATGAATCTCGCGCGCGTGATAGGAACGATTTGGGCCACGCAGAAGGATCCGGGCCTCGTGGGGCTCGGCATGCGGATCGTTCAGCCTCTCGATTTTGAACGGAATCCGATCGGTGCGCCGGAAGCGGCGGTCGACGCCGTGGGTGCCGGACCCGACGAATTGGTGATCACCGTTGGCTCGAGAGAGGCGAGCCTGCCATTCGACGTCGCGCTCTTGCCGGTCGATTTGGCGATCGTCGGCATCGTGGATCGGATCGACGGCGATTTCGCGCCGCCTTGGCGCAAATGAGGCGGCCGAAGGACCGATGTCGGAGCCACGCGAGCCATGAGGTAGACTGACGGGCCATGATCATCTGCAAGGTCGCCGGCACGGTCGTAGCGACGGAGAAAGACCCGAATCTGAGCGGGTACAAACTCCTAGTGGTCCAGCCGCTCGGTCTCGACCAGGCCCCCGAGGGCGCTACTTTTCTGGCGGTTGATCAGGTCGATGCCGGCGAAGGCGACACCGTTCTTGTCTCCAAAGAGGGGGGAGGTGCGAGAATCCTCTTGGGGCGGGATCGGATCCCGCTTCAGGCCGTCATCGTCGCCGTCGTAGACGCCATTGATCTCGATTCTCCGAGCACCGACACCGCGGGCAAGCAGGCATGAACCACACTCAATTGGTCGAGCGGATCACCGATCACGTTCTCGAGGCGCTCCGTAAGGAAGGGGCCGGCGCCTCGCACTCCTTCACCCAGTGCACTCCATGTACGAACTCGGGCCATTGCCTGAGGAAGCGCCACGATGTGGTCCAGGTGCTCCACGCCAACGGCGCCGCGAGGATCAGCGCCGCCCCCGGTGTCCGCTCCGTTCGTCCCACCCTCGCCGCGCATATCGACCACACTCTGCTCAAGCCCGAAGCGACGCGTCACCAAGTTGCCCAGCTCTGCCTCGAAGCCAAGCAGCACGGTTTCGCGAGTTGCTGCGTCAATCCGTACTATGTGCCATTGGCCGCGAAGCTGCTCAGAGGCACGAAAGTCAAGGTCTGCACCGTCGTGGGCTTCCCTCTTGGCGCGACTTCCCCCGCCGCGAAGAGCTACGAAACGAAGCGGGCCATCGAAGAGGGCGCGCACGAGATCGACATGGTGATGAATATCGGCGCCGCCAAGTCGGGCGATTTCAAGGTCGTCGAGAACGACATTCGAGGCGTGGCCGACGCCGCCGCGGGCGGGGCACTGGTCAAGGTGATCATCGAAACGGCGCTGCTCACCGACGACGAAAAGGTGCGGGCCTGCCGCGCCGCGCGCCTGGCGGGTGCCGACTATGTCAAGACCTCGACCGGTTTCAGCAAGGGGGGAGCCACGATCGAAGACATCCTGCTGATGCGCCAAACCGTGGGGCAAGAGATGGGCGTGAAGGCGTCCGGCGGTGTTGGCGACACCGAGACCGCACGCCGCATGATCGAGGCGGGCGCCAGCAGGATAGGCGCCAGCGCTTCGGTCAAGATCGTGACCGATGAGCGGAGCGCAGCCGCTTGAGGGGCGGTTGCTTTGCCCTTGCGCGGACCCTTCTCTCGATCCTCGCCCTTTCGATTTTCGCTCCGGCCGCTTCAGCGGATCCCGGCGTGCCAGCGACAGCCGTCGACCCGATCGACCGCGCGGCCCGCAGGCGGGTCGGCGCCTGGGTGATCTCGGCCGCGGCGGGAACAGCCACCGGCCTATTCCTTGGCAGTGCGCTCGACCACTGGCGGAGAGCGCGCACCCTCGATGCCCGCTCCCACGATCCGAGCCGCGCTTTCGGTGAAAGGCGCTCCCTCCACGAGCAAGCGCTGGCGGAGTGGGATGAGGGCAACCGCGCTCGTACAATGGCCGCCGCGACGGGCTTGGCCACACTCACCACCGCCGCCTTACTGCTTCGCCTCTATGGGGACGAGACGCGGCCAGCCCGTAGCGAGCTGCTCCTGAAGCCATCATTGGATGGCGGGGGAGACGTCCGATTCTCGCTTCGCTTCTGACCTCCATGAGTGAGACCTTCCAATGAACCCCATCGAGCTGATCGAGCTCAAGAAGCGTGGGCAGCCGATCCCTACCGCCGATATCGACGCCTGGGTTCGAGCTGTTTCAAGGCAAGAGATACCCGACTATCAGGTCTCCGCCCTTCTGATGGCGATCTACTTTCGCGGCATGACATCCGAAGAAACGGCCGCCTATACACGGGCCATTCGCGACTCGGGATGCGTGCTCGATCTCTCCGCCCTCGGCCCCAAGACCGTCGACAAACACTCGACCGGTGGCGTTGGTGACAAGACTTCCCTGGCACTCGCGCCGGCTGTCGCGGCTTGCGGCGTCCCGGTTCCGATGCTCTCCGGTCGCGGCCTCGGCCACACCGGAGGAACGCTCGACAAGCTGGAATCGATCCCCGGCTTTCGCGCCGACCTGAGCATCGACCAGTTCAAGAGCGTCGTCGCGCGCGCCGGTTGCGCGATCGTGGGGCAGACCAGCGACCTGGCTCCCGCCGACCGGGTGCTCTATGCCCTGCGCGATGTCACGGCGACTGTCGATTCGTTGCCCCTGATCGTCGGCTCGATCGTAGGCAAGAAGCTCGCCGCGGGGCCGGCCGGACTCGTCTACGACGTCAAGGTCGGACGGGGCGCATTCATGCGGCAGCTCGCTGACGCCCGGTCGCTGGCCCGCGCATTGGTGGACGTCACCCGGGCCGCCGGCCGATCTTCCGTAGCCTTGATCACCGCGATGGACGCACCGCTCGGTGCGGCAATCGGAAATGCACTAGAGGTCGCCGAGGCGATCGATCTTTTGCACGGTGCCGGGCCGGCCGATCTCAGGGAGCTGGTAGTGGCGCTCGGCGCCGAAATGCTGCTGCTCTCCGATGCCGCCGAATCTCGCGCCGCGGCGGAGCTCTCGATCACCCACGCCCTCGATTCCGGCGACGCGCTGGAGGTATTCGCCCGCTTCGTCGAAGCGCAAGGGGGCGATCCTCGGGTAGCCACCGACCGCGCTCTCCTCCCAGCCGGCCCGGTAGTCGTTGATCTTCCCGTTCCCCAGTCGGGTCGGATCGTTGAGATCGACGGACGGGCGCTGGGGGAGCTGGCCGTCGATATGGGGGCAGGCCGCAAGAGTGTGGGTGACCCGATCGATCCCGCGGTGGGGCTGGTCCTTCGTGTCAAACCCGGTGAGTACGCGGACCGGGGCGAATCGCTCCTGCGGATCTACGCCCGCGACGAGGCCGGGGCGGAGTCTGCTCGATCACGCGCCGCGGCAGCATTTACCATCGGCCCAGACCCCGTGCCCCCGCAACCACTTCTGGTCGATCGGATCGATTGAGCGCAGCTCGCTCAGTTCCCCCCGGTCCCGGGAAAGTTGTTCTGAATCTCGACCGCGGCGCGCGAGAAGATCAGCTCGATCTTCTCCTGGTAGATGCGTGTGGCGGTGATGAGCGCGATCGCGGCCAATGAAACGATCAACACGTATTCGACGTACCCGGCCCCGCGATCCTCGCGAAGAGCTCTCAATCCTGATTTGGCTCGGCCGATCATCAGGTCCCCCGGAAGAACGGGCACAATGATGCGATCCGTGATGGGCCCCCCCATCTTCACGGATGCTCTGCAGTATAGACCCAGCCCAACCACGTCGCCAGCCCTTTTCTCCCGTCCTTACCCACATGGCGTCGTTTACACCGCTTTTGCGGACCCCAGCAGGAGCAGATCGGTAGCCGAGAGCGTTTTCCACACTTGCCGCGAACCTCGGCGCGGCCTCGCACGCAACAGGTCGATGGTGCGGCTGTAATCTGTTGAACAAAAACGGGTTGCGAGATTCACAAATGAATAGCTTGACTGCCCGATCCTGTGGATAACTTGGGGGGAACTATGGGGAAGTGCTTGGGGAGAACGCGCCAAATCCTCATCCGCAGGGTAGTTGCGATCTTCAGCTAAACCTGCATCGGGCGACTTCACACCGGCCCGTTCGCCTTCCCCTTTCTGATATCTTTCGCCCTTCGCTTTCGACCCACTTCAGAGAGGATCCGCATGCCGACCATTCTGGTGACCGGCGGTGCAGGTTACATAGGAAGCATCTGCGTCAAGAACCTGATAGACCAAGGGAACGAGGTCGTCGTCTACGACAGCTTGGAACGCGGCCATCGATCCGCCATCGACGAACGCGCGACCTTCGTGAGGGGGGATCTGGGCGATCGCACTCGACTCGATCGCGCTTTCGCCGAGAGATCGATCGCCGCGGTCATGCATTTCGCTGCCTACGCCCTGGTGGGCGAATCGGTGGAGCAACCCGAGCTGTACATGCGGAACAACGTCGAAAAGGGGAAGATCCTCCTCGACGCCTGCCGCGATCACGGCGTGCGCGCTTTTCTGTTCTCTTCGACGTGCGCAACCTACGGCGAACCGAAGGAGATGCCGATCCACGAGCGCCTGCCGCAGCTCCCCACCAATCCCTACGGCGAATCGAAGCTTCTTTTCGAGAAGGAGTTATGGAAGGCCGAAGAGGCCTGGGGACTTCGCGCCGTCGCGTTGCGCTACTTCAACGCCTGCGGAGCCGACGGCGATCTGGGTGAGGACCATGAGGCGGAAACCCATCTGATTCCGATCGTTTTCGAGGCGGCCCTTGGCACCAGGCCGAAGCTGTTCATCCATGGAGATGACTACCCCACACCGGACGGAACCTGCATCCGCGACTACATCCACATTCTCGATCTCGCCTCCGCCCACCGCTTGGCGATGGAGTCGCTGCTCTCCGATCGTGGCGCCCGCAGCCGCGCATACAATCTCGGTGTCGGCAGGGGCTACTCGGTGAGAGAGGTCATCGAAGCCGCCCGTGAGATCACCGGACGGGAGATTCCCGTCGAAGTGGGGCCACGCCGTCCAGGCGATCCCCCAGAGCTGGTCGCCGCCTCCGATCTTGCGCGGACCGAGCTGGGTTGGACGCCCGAGCACTCCGATCTTGATACGGTCCTTCGCACTGCTTGGAGCTGGCATCAACGCCATCCGCACGGATACGGGGACTGACCGACGTCTCCGGGGAAGATCAGCGCATGCCCCGAAGACCCACCGCCACCTTCGTCCTCTCGCTCGATGTGGAATTCGCGTGGGGTGTGCACGATCGGATCGACCCGGCGACGATCCCCTTCGCGCGGGTCGAAGAGATCGTCGATGCTCTTCTCGAGCTCTTCGATCGATACGAGATGCCGGTTACCTGGGCACTGGTCGGGCATCTGCTTCTCGACGGATGCGATCGTGGAGTGGAGGGGTTGCCCCACCCCGAGATGCCGCGACCGCGGCATTCCTGGCTGAAAGGCGATTGGTACCGGCACGATCCCTGTGGCCCCGCCGATCGCCATCCCGCCTGGTATCAGCCGCAACTGGCGAAGCTCATTCGAGGCGCGGCGGTTCGCCACGACATCGGGTGCCATGGCTTCAGCCACGCGATCATCGGAGATCGGGGCTGTGACGCTGCAACCGCGATGGCCGAGATGGAGGCCGCGGCGGCCGTCGTCGAAGGCGCCACCGGGATCCGTCCCACCTCTTTCGTCTTCCCCCGGAATTCGGTCGGCCATCTCTCGAGCCTGCGAGACAGTCGTTTTCGTATCTACCGGGAGCTCGATCGTTCCTGGATGGAGCGCATCCCCGTGCCGGAGTCGGTCCGCAAGCCGCTCAGGATCATCGACCTCTTGCTGCCGACCGATCCGCCGGCCGTCGTGCCGAGCGAGGTGCTCCCCGGCCTTTGGTCGGTGCCCGGTTCGATGCTCTTGACGCGAGCGGAGGGCTTTCGCCGTTTCATCCCCGCCACACTCAGGTCCCGCAAGGCGATCGCGGGAATAGAGAAAGCGATTCGCACTGGGCGTGTCTTCCACCTCTGGTTCCATCCATGGAACCTCCTGAACCATGGAGAGATCGTGTTCGAAGCACTCGATTCGATCCTGGCGCACGCGGGTCGCCGCGCCGGCGAGGGAAAGCTGCGGCTCGCAACCATGGCCGATCTTCTTCCGAGCGACGAGAGCGCCGGATCGACCGAAGCCGGAGCCCGGCGTTGAGAGCCGCCGCTATCTTCGACCTCGACCGCACCCTCCTCGCCCCTCCATCATCGGAGCGAGCCTTCTTCCGCTACCTTCTGGCGAAAAGGAGGGTCCCACTCCGCACCTTCCCCTACGCGGCCGCCGGAGCGCTGGCCCTTGCCAGGCGTGGCCCGATCGCAGCCACCAAGGGGAACAAGTTCATTTGGCGCGGCTGGAAGCGCTCCGAGCTCGAGCGAGAGGCGCTTGCCTGTTTCGACGAGGTGCTGAGATCACGCGTCTACGCGAAGGCCTGGCAGGTCGTGGAGGAGCACAAGTCCAAGGGAGATCTCGTCGTCCTTCTCTCAGGAACCCTCGACGTGCTCCTCGCCCCCTTCGTCGATGCTCTTCGCGCCGACCTGTGGTTCCCATCGCGTCTCGAAACGACCGATGGCCGCATCACCGGAGCGCTCGAGGGAAACCACCCCTTCGGCGCCGGCAAGCGGCGAATCGTCCATCGGCTCTTTCGCGAGAATGAGCTCGATCCCGAGCGATCCTTCGCCTATGGCGATGATCTGAGCGATGTGGCGGTTCTGTCCGCGGTCGGTCATCCCGTCGCCACGAATCCTTCCCCCGCGCTGGCGCCGGTCGCGAGGCGGATGGGCTGGCGGATCGAAAGGTTCCAGCCGCCGGGCTATGCTTTCACCGACGCCGGCACTCACCTCTAGTTTCGAGAAAGCCTTGAAGTTCAAAACCTGCCTCGCCCAGATCAATCCGATCCTCGGGGATTTCGACCGCAATCTCGCGAGCCACCTCGAGGTAATCGCGAATGCGCGGGTGCATGGAGCGCGGCTCTGCGTCCTGCCGGAGCTCTCCCTGACCGGGTACTTCCTGAAGGACCTCGTGCCCGAAATCGCGATCCGCCTGGAGGATTCCCGGCTGCGTCCTCTGCTCGAAGCCTCGAGAGAGATCGACATCGTAGTCGGTCTGGTCGAGGAGTCCACAGATCACCGCTTCTTCAACACGGCCATCTACCTCCACGGCGGCGCGTGCATCCATGCTCACCGCAAGATCTTCCTGCCGACCTACGGACTCTTCGAGGAGCAGCGCTATTTCGCGGCGGGCGATCGCATTCGGGCCTTCGAGACATCGTTCGGCCGAGCGGCACTGCTCACCTGCGAAGATATGTGGCACGCGGTTCCGCCCCTCGTGGCCGCCCAAGATGGTGCCCTGATTCTGATCGTCCCGAGCGCCGGACCCCTGCGGGGGAGCGAAACTCAGCCCGACCGCGATGCCGAGCCGGAGAGCGGAGCCACATGGGAGGTCCTCAATCGTTTTCATGCCAAGGCGAACGGTGTCTATGTCCTATACGCCAACAGGGTCGGCTTCGAGGACGGCATCAATTTCGGGGGCGGATCGCACGTCGTGCTGCCCTCCGGGCGGGTTGCGGCCAAGGCGCCGATCCTCGATGAGCTGCTATTCGAAGTGGAGATCGACCTGGGCGAGGTCCGGCGGGAGCGCAGGGATTCGCCCCTGTATCGAGACGAAGATCTCGATCTTGCGCTTCGCGAGCTCGACTGGGTGCGGCGCCGGCGCTTCGGTCGCTCGGAGGGGGAGCGATCATGAGCGATCGATATCGCTGGCTGCGAGGGGAGGAGGAACGCGGTATTCCCTCCCTCGATCCGCCCGTCGTTCGCCGCGTGCTAGAGGGCTTCATCTCGAATGAAGTGCGCAAGCTCGGACTGGATCAGGTGGTTCTCGGTCTCTCTGGTGGGATCGATTCGGCCGTTGCCTGCGTGCTCGCGGCCCAGGCCCTCG
>NYZA01000126.1 GCA_002686955.1 Gemmatimonadota bacterium | reverse complement strand
TCTCGCCCTGCTCGATCAGGATCTCGCCGGTGTTCGTATCGACCACCGCATCGGTGGTGATCCGTCCGTGGAGCTCCTCATCGGGGGCTTCGTCGACCTTCACCTCCTCGAATTCGCTGAAGAGACGCAGAACATCGTCGTCGGTCGAGTAGCCCAGAGCGCGCAAGAGCACGGTCACCGGGATCTTCCTCTTCCGGTCGATGTGGACATACATCACGTCGCGGGCGTCGAGGCTGAACTCCACCCAAGATCCCCGATTCGGAATGATCCGCCCGGAGAAGAGCCGCTTGCCGTTGGCGTGAATCTCGTCGCCGAAATAGACACCCGGAGAGCGATGGAGCTGGCAAACGATGACCCGCTCGGCACCGTTGATGATGAAGGTGCCCTTCTCGGTGATCAGCGGCAGCTCGCCGAGATAGACCTCCTGCTGGATGATGTCCTTCACCCGCTTTTGGTCATCGACGGTCTCGCGAACGATCAGCCTGAGCGCGGCCTTGAGAGGAACGGCATAGGTCATGTCCCGATCTTGGCATTCGCGGATGGAGTACTTCGGCTCTCCCGCGGAGTAGCCGAGGAATTCCAGCGTGAAATTGGAATGCGCATCGGAGATCGGGAAGATCTCCTTGAACACGGCCTGCAGGCCGATGTCCTTCCGCTCCTCGGGAGCCAGATCGCGCTGGAGGAAATCTCCGTAGCTCGTCATCTGGATCTCGAGCAGATTCGGCATTTCGAGAACCGGCTCGATCTTCGAGTAGTCTCGCCGTCCCGTGGTCGGATCGATCTTGAAGTTCGCCAAGGCATCCCCCTCACTGGGAGAGAATTGGTGCTAGTGCACTCGCACTAAGGATCGCGAAAGCAGGCGACCCCGCCTCCCTACACGCCGGTAGGAAGCGGAGTGATGGGCGATCGATACCCCGTTGCCGCGGCAGCATCGCCCCTTCTCTTCGGGCCTGGGCGGAGTCACTTGATCTCGACGGTCGCCCCGACCTCTTCGAGCTTCGACTTGAACTCGTCGGCCTCTTCCTTGGACACGGCCTCCTTGACCGGCTTCGGTGCGTCGTCCACCAGCGCCTTGGCCTCTTTGAGACCGAGACCCGTGATCGCGCGCACCTCTTTGATGCACTGGATCTTCTTCGGCCCCGCGGCGGTCAGGACGACGTCGAACTCGGTCTGCTCTTCCACCGCGCCGCCTTCGCCCTCACCGGCGCCGGCTGTCGCCATCGGTACACCCGCCATCGGAACAGCGGCAGTCACACCGAACTTCTCTTCGAAGCCCTTGATCAAGTCCGAAAGCTCCAGCACGGTCTTCTCGGCGACTGCGTCGAGGATCTCTTCATTAGTCAGCGTAGCCATTTCGTTGTCACTCCTTGATGCCCCGCCCACACGCGCCTTGCTGTCGACCGTGAGGGTCTTCTGGGCCGGTTTCGGCGACGATGCGCCGACGGGACCGACGGGTGTCGGTTACTAATCTGTCTTCTGCTCCTGCACCTGTGTCAACACGTTCGCGAACGAGCGGAAAACCGCTTGCATCGCGCCGGCGAACCCGGTCATGGGCGCGGAGAGTGCCCCCGCGAGTTGGCCGAGAAGTTGATCGCGGTTGGGGAGCTTGGCGATGCGTTGTACATCGTCCGGGCCGACGAAGTGCCCGGCGAGCACTCCGCCCTTTATGACCGGAAGCTCCTTCTCATGTTTGTTGCGGAAGTCGGCCAGCACACGGGCCGGCGCAACACTGTCGCTGTGGCCGAAGGCCACGGCGGTCGGCCCGACGAAGAGATCGGCGATCCCTCCATCGACACCGGCGTCGTCGGCCGCGCGCCTAGCCAAGGTGTTCTTCACCACCCGGTACTCGACGTCGGCTTCGCGCAACAGGCGGCGTAGCTCGGTCGTGTCCGCGACATTCAGACCCGTGAAATCCGCCAGGTACACATTATCGTGGGCCTTGAACTTCTCAGTGAGCTCAGCGACCGCTGCTGCTTTTTCTGGGCGTGCCATCGATGCTCCGATGCCAGGCGCTCGGGTAGAATCCCGATGCTCACTTGGCGAGGTTGAGGATTTCTTGGGTGTCGAGGTGGATGCCGGGGCCCATCGTGGAGGCCAGGGTCGCGGAACGCAGATAGGTGCCCTTGACTGACGAAGGCCTGGCACGCGCCAGCTCCCGCAAGAATGCGAGGGAGTTTTCGCGGAGCTGCTCCACATCGAAGGAGACCTTGCCGACCGGCACATTCACGTTGGAGCCCCGATCGACGCGGTACTCGATCTTCCCCGCCTTGAAATCGGTCACGGCCTTGGTCACGTCGGCCGTCACGGTGCCGACCTTCGGATTCGGCATCAGACCGCGCGGTCCGAGAACCCGCCCCAGTCTCCCGACTTTCGGCATCATGTCGGGAGTGGCGATCGCGGCATCGAAATCGAGCCAGCCATCCTGCACCTTCTTGACGAGCTCGTCGTCGCCCACGAAATCGGCGCCGGCCGCCTCGGCCTCCGCCGCCTTCTCGCCGACGGCGAATACCAGCACCCTCACCGACTTGCCGGTTCCGTGCGGAAGCACCACAGTGCCGCGAACCTGTTGATCCGCGTGCCGTGGGTTCACACCCAGGTGAGTGCAGACCTCAATGGTCTCATCGAAGCCGGCGAAGGCCAGCGATTTCACCATCTCGATCGCTTCGAACAGACCGTAGCGGTTGGCCGCATCGATCCGCTCGTTCGCGTTCCGGTAGTTCTTTCCGTGCTTCATCAGCCTTCACTCCCCGACAAGATTCCCATGCTCCGTGCGGTTCCACGGATCATCTCCACCGCCGCATCCATATCGTTGGCGTTGAGATCTTCCCATTTCAGTTTGGCGATCTCTTCGCACTGGGCGCGCGTGATGGTTCCCACCTTCGTCCGATTCGGCTCGGGGGAGGCCTTGGCGAGCCCGACGGCGCGCTTGATCAGCACCGCGGCGGGAGGGCTCTTCGTGATGAAAGAGAAGGAGCGATCCGCATATACGGAGATCACTACCGGGATGATCAGCCCCTGCTGTTGTTGGGTCTTCGCGTTGAACGCCTTGCAGAACTCCATGATATTCACCCCGTGCTGACCCAGCGCGGGGCCGACCGGCGGAGCGGGTGTTGCCCCTCCGGCGGGAATCTGGAGCTTGATCTGTCCGACGATCTTCTTGGCCATCATCGGCTCCTATCGTTTCCGGTGCAAGCGGCCGCGAGGCCTCCCGGTTCTGTGAACCCGGCGCCCTCTCCAATAAGGGGAGGAATCGCTCAGGCGATACTTTTTACCTGCCGGTAGTCGAGCTCGACCGGTGTTGGGCGCCCGAAGATCGAAACGAGCACCTTCACCTTCATCCGCTCGTGGTTCACCTCTTCGATCACACCCTGGAACTCCGTGAAAGGGCCGTCGATCACGATGACGCTTTCGCCCTTGCGGAAGGGAACCGACACGCGCGCGCGCTCGGTCTCGCTCTCGATTCGGTGCAGAATGCGATCGACTTCGTGCTGGGGCACCGGCCTCGCCTTGCCTCCTTGGCCGACGAAGTCGGTCACGCCCGGCGTGTTCTTCACCAATCGCTGCGTCTCGGGGGTCAGGCGCATCTCGATCATGATGTAGCTGGGGAAGAGCTTCCTCTGAGTCGTGCGCTTCAGCTCCACCACCTCTTCGGTGGGGATCAGCACGCGCCCGAAGTCGTGATCGAAGCCCTGCAGCCGGGCCTCGCCCTCGATCAGAGTCTTGACCTTGCTCTCGTGACCGGAGTACGTGTGCACGACGTACCAGGCAAAGGGCCTTTCGGTCGGCTCTTCCTGTTGTTCCATCGTGTCTAGCTGATCGTGCTCCACGGGTCTCTCCGTTGCGGTGGGTCGGTTCGGCGGGTGTTGCGGCGTTGGGAAGGGCTCCGAGTCGAGCCTAGGAACCCAGAATCCCATGCAGCGTGTTCATGATCGCGGACAGGACCACGTCGACCCCGCCGATGAAGACGGTCAGCATGAACGCGACGATGAACACCAGGATCGTCTGGCCTCGAAGCTCTTCCGGCTTCGGCCAGGTCACCCGGCGCATCTCCGCGCTGACATCCTCGATGTACTTCTTCAGATTCTCGATCACAGCCGATTCCCGTCGCATTCACCGGATCCCGAGCGCCGGAAAGGGTGCCCGGGAGTTCCGGAAATCTGGCAGGCCAGGAGGGACTCGAACCCCCAGCCCCCGGTTTTGGAGACCGGTGCTCTGCCAAATTGAGCTACTGGCCTGTGTCGCGCCGCTCCGCCGGAGCGAAATCAACGCGTTTCTTTGTGGGTTGTGTGGGTGCGACACCAGCCACAATAGTGGCGGTGCTCCAGGCGGTCCGGGTGAATCTTCTTGTTCTTCGTGGTCGTGTAGTTGCGCCGCTTGCACTCGTTACACGCCAGAATCACCTTGGTTCGTGCCGAAGCCACGGGTCGTGTCTCCTTACTCGTGGATCTTGGTAATGACGCCGGCTCCGACCGTTCGCCCACCCTCTCGGATGGCGAAGCGAAGCCCCTCCTCCATCGCGATCGGGGTGATCAGGTCGATCGTCATGTTGATATTGTCGCCCGGCATCACCATCTCGACGTTCTCGGGGAGCTCGATCGAGCCGGTCACATCGGTCGTCCGGAAGAAGAACTGGGGACGATAGCCGGGGAAGAAGGGCGTGTGCCGGCCGCCCTCTTCCTTCTTCAGCACATACACCTCGGCCGCCGCCTTCGTGTGCGGCGTGATGCTCTTCAGCTTCGACAGCACCATGCCTCGCTCGAGCTCCTTCTTGTCGACGCCGCGAAGAAGCAGACCGACGTTGTCGCCCGCCTCACCGTAGTCGAGAAGCTTGCGGAACATCTCCACGCCCGTCACCGTCGTCTCGCGTGTCTCGCGAATCCCCACGATCTCGACCTTCTCGCCCGTCGTGATCTTGCCGCGTTCGATGCGGCCCGTGCCGACCGTTCCGCGACCGGTAATCGAAAACACATCCTCCACCGGCATCAGGAAGGGTAGATCGATCTCCCGCTCCGGTATCGGAATGTACTCGTCCACCGCGGCCATCAGCTCCTGGATGCACTGAATCGCAGACTCGTCGTCCGGACTCTCCATCGCCTTCAGCGCCGAACCCGTGATCACGGGAATGTCGTCCCCGGGGAACTTGTACTCCGACAAAAGCTCGCGAACCTCGAGCTCCACCAGCTCCAACAGCTCCTCGTCGTCCACCATGTCGGCCTTGTTCAAAAACACCACGATGTACGGAACGTTCACCTGGCGAGCCAGAAGAACGTGCTCGCGCGTCTGAGGCATCGGGCCGTCGGCCGCCGAAACCACCAGAATCGCGCCGTCCATCTGCGCCGCCCCCGTGATCATGTTCTTCACATAATCCGCGTGACCGGGGCAGTCCACGTGAGCGTAGTGACGGTTGTCGGTCTCATACTCCACGTGCGCCGTCGCGATCGTGATCCCACGCGCCTTCTCCTCTGGCGCGTTGTCGATCGAATCGAAGGAACGGAACTCGGCCAAATCCGACTTCGCGAGCGCCGCGGTGATCGCCGCCGTCAATGTCGTCTTGCCGTGATCGACGTGACCGATCGTGCCCACATTGACGTGCGGCTTCGTCCTCTCAAACTTTTCCTTGGCCATGACGCCTGTCTCCTGATGCGATCGGCGGCGCGCACTTACCACCTGGCCCGGTGGAGTTCGCCGTTCCTAGACCCATAGTTTTGGGCGACAAAAGCGTGAGTATGATCCCGCACCCCTCGCCCGCGCAACTTATTTCTTCCCCGCCATGATCTCTTCCGCGACCGACGGGGAAACCTCCATGTATCGGTCGAATTCCATGCTGAAGCTCGCCCGCCCCTGAGTCAGCGATCTCAGGCGCGTGGCATAGCCGAACATCTCCGAGAGCGGAACGGTCGCCGAGACCGCCTGGCTGTCGGCGCGGGGATCGATACCGGAGATCTTGCCCCGCCGGCTGCTCAGATCGCCCATCACATCGCCGAGATAATCCTCCGGCGTCACCGCTTCGACTCGCATGATCGGTTCGAGAATCACCGGAGACGCTTTTTTGGCGGCCTCTCGCAACGCGAGCGAGCCGGCGATCTGAAACGCCATCTCGGACGAGTCCACCTCATGGTGGCTTCCGTCGTAGAGCTCGGCCTTCAGGTCGACCATCGGATAGCCCGCCACGACGCCGTTCCGCATCGCCTCCACAACGCCCTTGCGGACCGCGGGGATGTACTCCTTCGGTATCGAGCCCCCGACGATCCGGTCCTCGAAAACAAAACCCTTGCCCGGCTCCGAAGGTCCGAAGCGGATTCTCACGTCGGCATACTGACCGTGCCCACCTGTCTGCTTCTGGAACTTGGTTCTGTGCTCGACCACGGCCCGAATCGTCTCTTTGTAGGCGACCTGTGGCTGACCCACATTCGCATCGACGTTGAACTCCCGCAGCATGCGATCGACGAGGATCTCCAGGTGAAGCTCCCCCATTCCGCTGATGATCGTCTGGCCGGTCTCTTCGTCGAAACCGACATGGAAGGTCGGATCCTCTTCGGAGAGCTTCGACAGCGTCTTCGCCAGATTCTCCTGGTCGGCTCTGGTCTTCGGCTCGATCGCGACCTTGATCACCGGCTCGGGGAAGTCCATCGCCTCGAGCACGATCGGTGAATCGTGGTCACAAAGGGTGTCTCCGGTCCGCACCTGCTTCAGTCCGACCGCCGCCACGATGTCGCCCGCTCGAACCGTCTGTATCTCTTCTCGCTTGTTGGCGTGCATGTGCAGCAAGCGGCCGATCCGCTGCTTCTTGCCTCGGCTCGGGTTGAATACCGACGATCCGCTTTCGAGAACACCGCTGTAGACCCGAATGAAGGTCAGTTTTCCGACATAGGGATCGCTCATCAGCTTGAAGGCCACCGCTGAGAAAGGGGCGTCCAGCTCGGGTGGACGCTCGATCTTGCGCGTCTCCTCCGTCGGATCGAAGCCCTCGACGGGGGGAACATCGGTCGGCGCGGGCAGAAGCCGCACGATGCAATCGAGCAGTCGCTGCACCCCCTTGTTCTTGAAAGCGGAGCCGCAGAGTACCGGCACGATCTCACCAGCGACGGTCGCTCCTCGGAGCACGCGGATGCTCTCCTCGACGCCGATCGCCTCACCGTCGAGGAATCGTTCCATCAGAGTGTCGTCCTGATCCGCGCAGGCCTCGAGCATCGCTTCCCGCGCCTCCTCGGCCGCGGTGGCGAACTCGGCGGGGATCGCGCTCTCCTCGAATTCGGCGCCTCGTGTCGCGTGGTCGTAGTAGCGGGCCTTCATCGTGATCAAATCGATGATGCCGTCGAAATCGTCGCCACGGCCCACCGGGATCTGGATCGGCACCGCGTGCGCTCCGAGGCGATCGCGCATCATTGCGACGACACGGTCGAAATCCGCCCCTACACGGTCCATCTTGTTGACGAAGGCGATCCTGGGCACGCCGTATTTGTCGGCCTGGCGCCAGACGGTCTCGGACTGAGGTTCCACTCCGCCGACGGCGCAGAAGACCGCGACCGCTCCATCGAGCACTCTGAGGCTGCGCTCCACCTCGGCGGTGAAATCCACGTGGCCCGGCGTGTCGATGATGTTGATCTGATGATCCCGCCACCAGCACGTCGTCGCCGCCGAGGTGATGGTGATGCCCCGTTCCTTCTCCTGCTCCATCCAGTCCATCGTGGCGCCGCCATCGTGGACCTCTCCCATGCGGTGGAGCCGGCCGGTGTAGAAGAGGATCCGCTCGGTGGCGGTCGTCTTCCCCGCATCGATATGCGCCATGATCCCGATATTGCGGATCTTCTCCAAGGGCACCGGTGTTGCCATCGCCAAAAAAAGCCGATCCGGACATCGCCCGGATCGACCCTCCATCTGGAATCTATCGTTCGCAGGCCACCCTCATTGGGTGGCTCGCTACTACCAGCGGTAGTGCGCGAACGCCTTGTTGGCCTCTGCCATCCTGTGGGTATCTTCTCGCTTCTTGACGGCGAGCCCCTCGCCATTCGACGCCGCGATCAGCTCGGCTGCCAGCTTGTCCGACATCGATCGCCCGTTGCGCGCTCGACTGAAGTTGATCAACCACCGAATCGCCAGAGCGGTGCGGCGATCGGGGCGCACCTCGACCGGCACCTGATAGGTGGAGCCACCCACGCGCCGGGATTTCACCTCGAGCACCGGCCTCACTTTGCTGACAGCCTCTTTGAACAAGGTCAGTCCGCTCTGGCCGGTCTCCTCTTCGATCTGGTCGAGGGCACCGTAGAACGCGTGCTCCGCCTTGCTCTTCTTTCCATCGAGCATCAGGCAGTTGACGAATTGTGTGACCAGGGTGCTGCCGCACTTGGGATCGGGAACGATCTCACGCTTGGCGGCCCGTCTGCGTCGAGGCATCTCTTACTCCGTTGGGGTGCGCGAATCGCGCCCTTTTGCCGCCCTCTTCGGGAGGCCATTCGTGCATTTACTTCTTCGGTCTCTTCGTTCCGTACTTCGAGCGGCTCTGGGTGCGCCCATCGACGCCCGCGGTGTCGAGTGTTCCGCGGATCACGTGGTAACGAACGCCAGGCAAGTCCTTCACACGCCCGCCACGGATCATGACGATCGAGTGCTCCTGGAGGTTGTGCCCCTCGCCCGGAATGTAGGCCGTTACTTCGATCCCGTTGGTGAGACGGACGCGGGCCACCTTTCTGAGAGCCGAGTTCGGCTTCTTCGGTGTGCTCGTGTGGACCCGCGTGCAAACGCCCCGTCGCTGGGGGCAGGACTGCAGAGCCGGCGACTTCGTCTTCTTGTGAACCTTCTTGCGCCCTTTGCGGACGAGCTGACTGATCGTGGGCAAGACGCCCTCCTGAAGCAGCTTCGCCCTCGCTCGAGGGCGAAACATGCGTTTCCAAATGGGTTTGGTACAGACCTTCGAGGATATATGCGTCGCTCAGCCGTGTCAAACGGCTGGTGCACTCTCCTCTTCTTCGTTCGCCGCTCTTCCCAAACCGGCCGCGACCTCCTCTTCGACGCTGGTCTTCTCACCGGTGAGATCGGGCGCAAAGAGCCCCGCGGCAAAGGGGAAGGCGTCGAGATCGTCGACCGGGGCGATTCCGAGAGCCTCGTCGGTGAGGTCGTCGTTGGAGCTGTCGATCATGATCTGGCGATACTGCCTCAGCCCTGTACCCGCGGGGATCAGCTGGCCCATGATCACATTCTCCTTCAGCCCAATCAGCTGGTCGGTCTTGCCTTGGATCGCCGCCTCCGTGAGCACTCGCGTGGTCTCCTGGAACGAGGCGCCCGATACGAAGGAGTCGGTCGAGAGCGACGCCTTGGTGATTCCGAGGAGGATGGGGCGCGAGGTCGCGGGAGCCAACCCTTCCTCGATCGCCTTTCTGTTCTCCTTGGCGAAGAGCGCCTTGTCGACCTGCTGACCCTCCAGAAGCGCGGTGCCGCCCGGATCCTCGACGCGCACCTTCTGCAACATCTGGCGCACGATGATCTCGATGTGCTTGTCGTTGATCTTCACCCCCTGGAGGCGGTAGACCTCCTGGGCCTCGTTGACCAAATACTGCTGCAGTTCCCCGGCGCCCTTGATCTTCAGAAGATCGTGCGGATCGGGAGAGCCTTCGGTCAGAGGCTCGCCGGCAACGACGTAGTCGTGATCGTTCACCAGGCGATGCTTTCCCATCGGGATCGAGTACTCCCGCTCGTCGCCCGATTCGTTGCGCACGACGCATTTGATCATCCCTCGGCTGATGTCGCCGAACTGAACGACCCCATCGATCTCACTGATGATCGCGGCATCTTTGGGGTGGCGCGCCTCGAAGAGCTCCGATACCCGGGGCAGACCGCCCGTAATGTCCTTGGTCTTGCTCCGGGTCGATGTCCTCGGGACCTTGACCAGGATCTCACCGGCCTTCGCCGCCTGCCCATCCTGGACTTGGATCTGAGCGCCGGAAGGAATCGTGTAGTGGCGCACCTGCTCACCGTCTTCGCCGATGATCGCGATGTGGGCGTGGAGCTTCTTCTCCTTGTCATCCACGACGACCCGCTGCACGATCCCTTTCTCGTCCTCTTTCTCGTCGAGAGTGATGCCGGCTTCGATCCCATCGAACGCAACCGTGCCGGCGACATCGGTCAGGATCGGGCTCGAGTAAGGATCCCATTTGACGAGCTCCTGCCCCGCCTTCACCTCTTGACCATCCTCGACCCGTATCGTCGCGCCGTATCCGATCTCGAATGTCGAAAGCACGCGATCCACGTCGTCCAGGATCGCGAGCTTGCCGTTGCGATTCGTGCAGACCTCCAGGCCTCCGGCGGTCGTAACCGTGTTGACATCCTCGAGTCGCACCTTCCCGCTGCGCCGGGCGACCTTGGAGGACTCCATCACGATCTGGTCCGCGATTCCACCGATGTGGAAGGTTCGAAGGGTGAGCTGTGTGCCCGGCTCGCCGATCGATTGGGCCGCGATCACGCCGACCGCTTCGCCGATATCGATCAACTGCCCGCTCGACAGATTGCGGCCGTAGCATTTCGCGCAAGCCCCTCGCGCCGCCTCGCAGGTCAAGACCGAGCGGATTCGCATTTCATCGAGCTTGACCTGTTCGATGATCCGCGCATCCTCTTCGCTGATCAGGGTTCCGGCTTCGATCACCACATCATCGGACTCCGGATCGACCACATCGTCGAGACAGACGCGACCCAAGGCCCGGTCGGCGAGCGATTCGATCATGTCCTCGCCCTCTTGGATCGAGCGCACGGTCGGCCCGAGGATGGTGCCGCAGTCGATCTCCGTGATGATCACGTCCTGCGCTACATCGACCAATCGGCGGGTCAGATATCCCGCATCGGCCGTCTTGAGCGCCGTGTCCGCCAGCCCTTTCCGCGCACCGTGGGTCGAGATGAAGTACTCGAGCACACTCAATCCCTCGCGGAAGTTGGCCGTAACCGGAGTCTCGATGATCTCACCGATGCCTCCGGTGAGTCGCTTCTGCGGTTTCGCCATCAGACCACGCATCCCGGCGAGCTGCTTGATCTGGTCTTTCGACCCACGCGCCTGCGAGTCGTGCATGATGAAGATCGGGTTGAATCCGTCCCGATCGGCCTGCAGGCGATCGAACATCTGCTCGGCGACGTTCGCGGAGGTATGGGTCCACAGATCGATCACGATATTGTAGCGCTCTCGATTCGTGATCACGCCGTTCATATGGTCGTTGTGGACCTCTTCGACGCGCGCCTCGGCCTTCGCGATCAGATCGTGCTTCTTCTCCGGCACGACCATGTCGTCGACCGAAACCGTGATGCCGCCCCGGGTCGCGTAGTGGAATCCCATCGCTTTCATCTCATCGAGGAAGCGACAGGTTCGGTGGTTTCCGTTCTGACGGTGAATGTCGCCCACCAGAGTCTCGAGACGTTTCTTGGTCATTACCTCGTTGACGAAGCCGAAGTCCTCCGGAACGACCGTGTTGAAAACGACCCGCCCGACGGTGGTTTCGACCAGATCCTCCTCCTCGTTGAGACGCACCTTGATCACCGCATGGACGTCGATCTGCTTCAGATCGTAGGCGAGCAGTACCTCTTCGGTGGACGAGAAGAGCATCCCCGTGCCCTTGACTCCCGGCCGCTCCTTCGTGAGGTAGTAGCAGCCGAGCACGATGTCTTGCGAAGGGGTCGCGATCGGTTTGCCGGTCGCCGGGGAGAGAATGTTGTTCGACGCCAGCATCAGCACGCGCGCCTCTAGCTGCGCCTCGAACGAGAGCGGCACATGCACCGCCATCTGATCCCCGTCGAAGTCGGCATTGAACGCCGTGCAGACGAGGGGATGGAGCATGATCGCCTTCCCCTCGATCAGAACCGGCTGGAACGCCTGAATCCCCAGCCGGTGCAGAGTCGGCGCGCGGTTCAGCAGCACGGGATGGTCCTGGATGATCTCTTCCAGAATGCCCCAAACCTCGGGTCTTTCCCGCTCCACCAGACGTTTCGCCGTCTTGACCGTCTGGGCCGAGCCTTCGTCGCCCAGCTTCTTGATGATGAAGGGCTTGAAAAGCTCGAGCGCCATGTTCTTCGGCAGCCCGCACTCGTTGATCTTGAGCTCCGGACCGACGACGATCACCGAACGACCCGAGTAGTCGACCCGCTTTCCCAGCAGGTTTTGACGGAAGCGTCCCTGCTTCCCCTTGAGCAGATCGGAGAGCGACTTGAGTGGACGATTCCCTTCGCCTCGGACCGCCCTCGAGCGACGTCCGTTGTCGAAGAGTGCATCGACCGCCTCTTGGAGCATCCGCTTCTCGTTCCGGAGGATCACCTCGGGAGCCCGGATGTCCATCAGCTTCTTCAATCGGTTGTTCCGGTTGATCACGCGGCGATACAGATCGTTCAGGTCGCTCGTTGCGAAGCGCCCCCCTTCGAGGGGCACGAGTGGCCGCAGATCGGGCGGAATCACCGGGACGACGTCCATGATCATCCACTCCGGGCGGTTGCCAGAGTTCTTGAACGCCTCGACGACCTGGAGCCGCTTGAGCGTCTCCTTCTTCCGCTGGACCGATGTCTCGTTGCGGCTCTTGACCTTCAGGTCTTCGCTCAGCTCCGGAATGTTGATGCGGGCGAGCAGCTCCTTGACGGCGCCCGCTCCCATGTCGGCTCGGAACGACCCTTCGCCGTACTCGTCCACCGCCTCCAGAAAGCGCTCCTCGGAGAGCAGCTCCCGCTCCTCGAGAGGGGTATCACCCGGATCGATGACGATGTACGACTCGTAGTAGAGGACCCTCTCCAGGTTGCGGATCGAAGTGTCCAGGAGCTGCCCGATGCGGCTCGGCAGCGCCTTGAAGTACCAGATGTGGGAGACCGGCACCGCGAGGTTGATGTGGCCGAGGCGCTCGCGACGTACCTTCGATTGGGTGACCTCGACTCCGCATTTGTCACAGATCACACCGCGGTAGCGGATCCGCTTGTACTTGCCGCAGTAGCACTCCCAATCCTTCGTCGGACCGAAGATCTTCTCGCAAAAAAGACCATCGCGCTCCGGCTTGAAGGAACGGTAGTTGATCGTCTCCGGCTTGGTGACCTGTCCGTAGCTCCAGGAGAGGATGACCTCGGGAGCGGCCAGCCGGATGCGGATGGCGTTGATCTCCGACGGGGTTCGGTTCTGTTCGGCCATTCCGATGTTCAATTCGATTCCCTCCATGGGCGGCCCGCATCGGGCCGGTCGGGAGTTCGATGCGTCGATCCCGCGATCAGGATCGGCCGTTCTTGGACAGAAGTTGGACGTTCAAGCCCAACGACTGGAGCTCTTTCACCAGCACGTTGAACGATTCGGGGATGCCCGGTTCCGGAGGATTCTCCCCCTTCACGATCGCCTCATAGATCTTCGAGCGCCCGGCTACGTCATCCGACTTCACGGTCAGAAGTTCCTGCAGGGCGTAGGCGGCACCGTACGCTTCGAGCGCCCAGACCTCCATCTCTCCGAAACGCTGCCCGCCGAACTGGGCCTTGCCGCCCAGCGGTTGCTGCGTCACCAGCGAGTACGGTCCGATCGATCGGGCGTGGATCTTGTCGTCGACGAGGTGCGAGAGCTTGAGCATGTAGATCTGACCCACCGTCACTTCGTCGTCGAAAGCGTCTCCGGTGTGGCCGTCGTAGAGGGTCGTTCGCCCGTGGACCGGCAAACCGGCCTCTTCGAGCGCCTCCTTGATATCGCTCTCTTTCGGCCCGTCGAAGACGGGACAGGCGACCTTCACGCCGAGCTCTCGCGCGGCCCACCCGAGGTGAGTTTCGAGGATCTGGCCCAGGTTCATACGGGAGGGAACACCGAGCGGATTGAGGACGATGTCGACCGCCGTGCCGTTGACCAGATAGGGCATATCTTCGACCGGGACGATCTTCGATACGACACCCTTGTTCCCGTGGCGGCCCGCCATCTTGTCGCCCACGGAGAGGGTTCTCTTGCGGGCCACATAGACCTTGACCAGTTTGACGATTCCGGGCGGCAGCTCATCCCCCCGATTCGCCTTCTCGATCTCCCGCTCCAGGCGGTCTTCGAGGCTGTCGAGCTTCCGCCGATAGAGGCGCCCGATCGATCCGGCACGGGCGTTGGCCGCGTCGGAGGTGACCAGTGGCGCGTCGAGGATCAGGGTGTCGAAATCGATCCCTTTCAAGGTCTCGACCAGGAGCTTCTTGCCCCGCGGCACGATGCGCCGACCGGTCCGCGGATCCTGCATGTCCTGAACGGTTTTGCCTCGCAGCAACGCCATGAGCTGCTGGTCACGGATTTGGCGGATCGCCGCGACCCGCTCCTCGTGCTGCGACTTGAGCACGGCGACCCGCTTGCCGATCTCTCGCTTCATCCGCTCGTCGCGTTCGCGGCGCGAGAACACCTTGACGTCGACCACCGTTCCGGTCATCCCGGTCGGTGCCTTGAGCGATGCATCGCGCACATCGCCCGCCTTTTCGCCGAAGATCGCGCGCAGCAGACGCTCCTCGGGCGTGAGCTCGGTCTCTCCCTTCGGGGTCACCTTGCCCACCAGTATGTCGCCGGGATGGACCTCCGCTCCGATCACGATGATGCCGTCGTCGTCGAGACTCCGGACCGCGTCGTCCGCCACGTTCGGAATCTCGCGCGTGATCTCTTCCTGGCCGCGCTTGGTATCGCGAACCTGCAGCTCCATTTCGATGATATGGATCGAGGTGAACACATCGTCCTTGACGACGCGTTCGCTCACCACGATCGCGTCCTCGAAGTTGTGACCGTTCCAGGGCATGAAAGCGACGAGGATGTTCTTGCCGAGCGCCAGCTCGCCGTCATCGATCGACTGGCCGTCGGCGATGATCTGGCCCGCAACCACTGTCTGCCCGACCTCCACCTTCGGCCGCTCGTTGATGCAGGTGTCCTGGTTCGACTTGCGGAACTTCTTGAGCTCGTACTCGTCGCGCGAGCTCCAATCGAAGATCTCGCCTTCGGGGATCGGCTCCTTGTCGCTCACTTCGATGACGATCCGGTCGGCATCGACGAAGCCGACGGTCCCGCCCCGTCTGGCGATCACGACACTTCCGGAGTCGACCGCGGCCTTCCGTTCCATGCCGGTGCCCACGAGCGGGGCTTCGGTGGTCATCAAGGGCACCGCCTGCCGCTGCATATTCGAGCCCATCAGCGCCCGATTCGCGTCGTCGTGCTCGAGGAAGGGGATCAGAGCCGCGGCGACGGAAACGATCTGGATCGGAGCGACGTCCATGTAGTCGATCTGGTCGACCGGGGCCACGATGTACTCGCCGCGGCGACGGGCGCGAACGAGGGGATTGCTGAAGCGGCCGTCCCCTTCGAGCGGCGCGTTCGCCTGAGCGATCGTGTACAGATCTTCCTTGTCGGCCGAGAGATGCTCGATCTCATTCGTGACGACCCCGTCGACCACCTTTCTGTAAGGGGTCTCCAGGAAGCCGAATGCGTTCACACGCGTGTAGGTGCACAGCGAGGTGATCAGGCCGATATTCGGTCCTTCCGGGGTCTCGATCGTGCACATCCGCCCGTAGTGGGTGTGGTGTACATCGCGGACCTCGATCCCTGCGCGATCCCGGGTGAGGCCGCCGGGGCCCAGGGCCGAGAGGCGGCGCTTGTTCGTGAGCTCGCCGAGCGGATTCACCTGATCCATGAACTGGGAGAGCTGGCTCGAGCCGAAGAACGTGGATACGACCGATGAGATCGTTCGCGCGTTGATCAGGTCGTATGGGGTGATCGTATCGGAGTCTTGCAGCGCCATCCGCTCGCGAATCGTTCGCGCCATGCGGGAGAGCCCGGTGGAAAGCTGCTGAGCCAAGAGCTCGCCGACCGACCGTATCCGCCGATTGCCGAGATGGTCGATATCGTCGATCTCGCCACCACCGGCCCGCAAGCGAAGCAAATACCGAACGATCGCGATCAGATCCTCGTTGCACAGAACCGCCTGATCGTCGGGGATGTCGAGGGCCAGCCGGTTGTTCACGCGGTGCCGACCCACCTCGCCGAGGTCGTATCGCTTCGGATTGAAGAAGAGCCTCTCCAGGAGCGCGCGGGCGGTCTCGACGCTCGCCTGGTCTCCCGGTCGCAAGATGTTGTAGATCTTCACCAGGGCCGACGACTCGTCTTCGCAGGGGTCCTTGGCCAGGGTGTTCTTGAGGACTTCGAGGTCGCCGGGGGAGTCGGTGTTCAGGATCGAAACCTGTTCGACGCCGGCCTCTCGCATAGCCTTGATGGCATCGCGCGTGATCGTCTCGCCC
>NYZA01000125.1 GCA_002686955.1 Gemmatimonadota bacterium | reverse complement strand
GCGCCGATAAAGACCGACCTTCTCCGCATCGGATACCTCTCCGGCGAAGCGAACGACATCGTCGCTCCAACCGGATGCCGCCGCGATACCGCGCAATCGCGGGACATCGTCACCCTCGCCCGCGATCACAAGATGGGCGTTACCAATCTCACCGCGGACCCTGGCCATCGCCTCGATGATGGTCTCCACCGATTTATACCGCTTGATGCGGCCCAAGAAAAGCAGCATCGGCCGCTCATCCCTGCCCGCCGAAGGATCAGTTGCGGCACAATACAGATCCTGGTCCAGTCCACAGAACACGGTTCTGATATTTCTGTCGTTCGTAGCTCCGCGAAGGTGAAGGTCCTCTCGTGTCGACTCGCTGATGACCTCGATGAGACTATCGCGGTAAACGCGAGGCACGAACGACTCGAAGAAGCCGACATAGATCGCCGCCAGAGAGCTCATCTCGTGAAATGCGGTCGCTCCGAAAAGATGATGCACGACCGCAACGACCGGCTCCTTGGAAAAGAGCGGCAGCATGAGCGGCAACTTGTTGAGGGCGTCGACGATCACATCGACGCGCCCTCGAAGGTGTCGATAGTACGCCAGAGGCACATGGTAGTTGAAAGTGTTGCGACTACCGACTCGGATCACACGCATGCCGTCGATCTGATCGCGCCGGGCCGCGGCGCGATGGCGATTGCAGATCAGCGTCACTTCGTGCCCCATGGAAGCGATCCGCTTGAAAATCTCGTGAATATGCACCTCGGCCCCGCCCGCATGTGGATCGGTTCGGTCGTTCCAGTTGACGACTCCGATTCGCAAGGTCCCGGGTACGCCTCTGCTCATGGCCTCTGCGCCACAACGCCGACCACGAGGTAGGTCCAGGCGGTGATGGAGAGACTCTGCAAACGGGAGCGGAAGCGACGCCGCAGATCGGCCAGAGCTCGCGGTCCGCGAACGACCATCGGCAGATCTATCCCAAGAGCGCCGACGCCGGCCCGCAGCGAGCGATACGCGAGACTCGGCACCATCCATCCGCCGAAGCGCCCGGTCACATCGAATCCGGCCCGCCTGGCGCAGAGATCCAACTCCGCCGGCGTAAACTGTGTCTCCCAGCCCGCGAACCACCGGTCGACGGCGATCAGCATCTGTTTGAGCACTGTGTAGAGATGGAAAGTCTGGGGGACGGAGCAGTAGAGACGTCCGCCCGGCTTGAGCACGCGGTGGTTGTCTCGAAGAAGATCCGCGGGCTCTCGAAAATGCTCGAGCAAGCCCTGGTGAAGCACGACGTCGAAGGTCTCGGCGGGGAAGGGGCTCACCCGTCCGTCCGCCCTGACCCGCCGCACGTCGACACCGGCCCGGCGGGCGTTCTCCCTTACGTGCGCCAAGGCGTTGTCGGCGTAGTCGAGGACGGTGACCTCCGCTCCCGAACGGGCAAGCGCCACCGCATCTCTTCCGGAGCCCGCCCCCACCTCGAGCACTCTCAGGCCTCCGGCGGTCTCGTCGGCGAAGAAACGATCGAGCAAGGCGGGCGAATCGGGATACACCTCCGACGGATCGGTCCGGGCACCCCAAAAACTCTCCCAATGTCGTTTCTCACTGACCCGCCGGCCCCCGTTGACCATCACTCGCCGTAGGCCAGGCGCTCGGCCAGCGCCGCCGGCAAGCAGGCCTCGCGGATCTTCCTCTGCGTCTCCGCGATCTCGTAGCCGACACGACGGATCTCGATCGTCTCTCTCTCGTCGTCGTAGAGCCCGTACGAGGCCCGGGGGTCGCCGTCTCGGGGCTGTCCGACACTGCCCACATTGACAATGTAGCGACAGCCCGCGCGAAGAGCCCGTGGCCCGTTCGAGGAGGCCGGCTGAGCACCTTGTGTGGCGTTCTCGTAGATCGCCGGCACGTGTGAGTGCCCGATGAAGCAGATCCGCTCTTCGAAAGCCGCGAACTCGAATTGAGCGAATGTGGCACTGAAGAGATAGTGCCACTTCGAGGGGCTCGCGGGGGTCGCATGAACGAGCACAACGTCGCCCACCTCGACCCTAAGTGGAAGTGAGCGGAGGTAGGCGGCGACATCGTCCTCCAGACATCGGCGGGTCCAAAGGCCCGACTTTCGAGCGGTCGGACTGAAGAGACTCAGATCCTCTCGGTCGATCGCCGCGGCGTCGTGGTTTCCGAGTACCGAGTGGGTCGCCAGATCGCGTACCCGCCGAACACATTCGTTCGGACAAGGCCCATAGCCGACCGTGTCGCCCAGGCACCAAAGGCCCCCGACATCGCCCGCATCGCTCAGACAGGCCTCGAAGGCCGCCAAGTTCCCGTGGATATCGGAGACAATGGCGTAGCGCATCTGCTCAAGCGGTCTCCGACTGATCGTTGAGCGCCGACGAGCTCTTTCCTCGTCGAACCCCATCCAGCACGCCGTTCACGAAGGTACCGCTTCGCGGCCCACCGAATCGCTTGGCCAGCTCCACGGCTTCGTCGATCACGACGCCGGCGGGAACTTCGCCAAAGAAGAGCAACTCGCACACTCCTATTCGCAATACCCAACGATCGACGGTCGCCAGACGATCGATCGACCAGCCCCTGAGTGCCGGTGAGATCGCCGCATCGATCTCCTCTCTTTCGAGAAGCACGGTCTCGATGAGCCGTTTCGCGTGCTCGTCGATCGGTCCCCGCGGCTCCAAGGTGCGCAGCAGATCACCGTAGATCTCGTCGGCGGAGCCACTCTCGTGGAATTGAGAGGCGAATAGAACCGAGAGAGCAAACTCCCTCGCGAGACTTCTGCCCGAACTGCGATCGCTCATCGTTCCGTACCCGAAGAGTCGTCAGGAGGAAACGTTGTCGAAGCGCGATACGAGATCGGCCATCTCGATGGCCGCCAGGGCCGCATCCCAACCCTTGTTGCCCCCTTTCGTGCCGGCGCGCTCGACAGCCTGTTCGATATCGTCGGTCGTCAACACACCGAACGCGACCGGTGGTCGCGATGGATCGGCCAAGGCGGCCACCCCCTTCGCCACCTCGGCCGCGACGTAGTCGAAATGTGGTGTTCCACCGCGGATCACCGCTCCGAGACAGATCACGGCGTCGTATCGGCCCGAGATCTGCATGCGGTGGGCCATGCTCGGGATCTCCCATGCTCCGGGCACCCAAGCGACGTCGATCTCCTCCTCCGCGGCTCCATGCCGGTAGAGACAATCGAGCGCACCGCTCAGCAGCTTGTTCGTGATCAGTTCGTTGAAGCGGCCTACGACCAAACCGAAAGAGCGTCCGGCGGCGTCGAGGCTCCCCTCGAAAGTCTTTGGCATCGTTCATGGCCTCCTATTTCAGATCCTGCCCCTCTTCGATGGGGAGCAAATGGCCTAGCTTGTCGCGTTTGGTTTGAAGGTAACGACGGTTTGCGTCGGTAACGAGCGGACCGATCGGCACGCGGTCGGTAATGACGAGGCCGTGACCCGAGATCCCCACGATCTTCTTGGGATTGTTGGTCAGGAGGCGGATCGTCGTGAGACCCAGATCGGCCAGAATCTGAGCCCCGATGCCGTAGTCGCGCAAGTCCGCCTTGAAACCCAGCTTGTGATTCGCCTCGACGGTATCGTAGCCGTCATCTTGCAGACAGTACGCACGCAGCTTGTTCTCGAGACCGATGCCGCGCCCTTCTTGGTTCATGTACAGGAAGACCCCTTTCCCCTCTCTCTCGATCGCGGCGAGGGCGGCGTCGCGCTGCAGCCCGCAATCGCAACGAAGGCTCCCGAATACATCACCGGTCAGGCATGAGGAGTGCACGCGTACCAGCACTTCGCGTTGGTTGCGCACATCCCCCTTCACCAGTGCGATGTGCTTCTGCGTCGGATCGTAGGTCGCTTCGTACAGATGTAGAGCAAAGGCGCCGTAGCGGGTCGGAAGGGTGGGCGCCACCACGTCGCGCACCAGTTTCTCGGAGCGCTTGCGGAACGCGATGAGGTCTTTGATCGTGACCATGCTCAGGCCGTGCTCCAGGGCAACCGTCGCCAGATCCGGTGCCCTCGCCATCTCCCCATCGTCTTTCATAATCTCGCAGATCACGCCGGACGGCTCCAACCCCGCCAGCCGTGCCAGATCGACCGCCGCCTCGGTATGGCCCGCACGCTTCAGCACGCCGCCTCGCTCGGCCCTCAATGGATGAATATGACCCGGTCGCGCCAGATCGGTGGGCCGGGACGAGGGGTCGACCAGTATATCGAGGGTGCGCGCGCGGTCCGCCGCGCTGATCCCGGTGGTCACTCCCGAACGGGCGTCGACCGAGACCGTGAACGCCGTTCCCAGCGAGGTGCTGTTTCGCGATTCCTCGACTTGGAGAGGCAGATCGAGCTCGGCGCAACGCTCCCAGGTCAGGGGAGCACAGATCAACCCGCGGCCGTGCTTCGCCATGAAATTCACAGACTCCGCCGTGGCCTTGACCGCGGCCATGACGAAATCCCCTTCATTCTCCCGATCCTCGTCGTCAACGACGATGAGCATCTCGCCGGCGCGGATCTTCTCTATGGCGTTTTCGATGCTGTCGAAGACCGGGTCGGGAGACATGCGGAGCACCTCTGGAGAAGGCGACTGTCGGGTGGGAGGAAAGCCGGGAACCCTGCATGCTAGCATACGCCGTGCCGCGCATTCCGATCACACTTCTGACCGGCTTCTTGGGCAGCGGAAAGACCACGCTGCTCAATCGTCTATTGGCATCGAATCACGCCGAGCGGATCGCGATCGTGGTCAACGAATTCGGAGACGTGTCGATCGACGGGTCCCTGGTGGTCGGCACCTCCGAGGACCTGATCGAGCTCCAGAACGGCTGCATCTGCTGCACTATCCGCGGCGATATGCGAGAGACGGTCGCCGCGCTGTTGGAGCGCCGTGCCCGAAGATTCTGGAGGAGAATCCGCTTCGATCGGATCGTGATCGAGGCGAGCGGCGTGGCCTCTCCGGGCCCAGTGGTCCAGACCTTCCTCGCCGATCCGGAGCTCTCGGAACGCACCCGGGTCGACGGCGTCGTCGCCCTCGCCCACGCGGCCCACGTGAAAGAGCAGCTCGCCTTCCATCCCGAAGCATGCCAGCAGATCGGCTATGCCGACACGATCCTGCTCAACCACTGCGATCGAAGCGACGACGCCGGACAGGTCGAAGCCGAGACGGCCCTGCGCCGCATCAACCCCATGGCGTCGATCGTTCGCACCGAGCATGCCGAGCTGCCCCCGGACCGGGTTCTCCATCTCGAGACCACCGATCCGGGCCGCTGGAAGCTCGATCTTGCCGAAGCCGACCCGTCCGAAGAATCCTCGGAGCGGGACGGCAGCCCGCACGGCCACACCGCGGGCATGTCGGCGCTCACGCTCCGAACCCGCCGCACCCTCGACATCCACCGCCTGCGGATTTGGCTTCAATTCGTTGGCCAGCGCCGCACCTGGGAGCTGATGCGACTCAAAGGGATCGTGCGCTGCAGAGACCACGGCCCCCGCGTCGTCGTCCAAGGCATCTACCAGTGGATGGAGCTGCGCCCGGAGATGGGTGCAGCGCCCGACGAGTCGCTGCTCGTTCTGATCGGCCGCGACCTCGATCATGTCGAGCTTCGCAAGGGGTGGGAGGCAGTGACGGGAGTAGACTAGCCTGGGAGCCTGTTGCACATAGCCTCCTATAAGGTGGCGGATCCTGGATGCCTTCGACGGTTGATGCGATCGAGGCCAGGTTGCTAACGTGCCTCCTTACCTCAACCACCCGAGTTCCTTCTCCCTTCTCCAAGTTCCAACCTCTATGAACAGCCACATCTTCCGCGAGTACGACATCCGCGGCATCGCCGAAACCGACCTCAGCGACGATGTCGCGCGCGCGATCGGCCGATCATACGGCTCGGTGGTTCGGGGCGATTCGGACGGGGCCAGAGTCGCGGTCGGGCGCGATGGGCGCCTCTCCTCCCCGCGGCTATCCCGGGCGCTGACCGAGGGAATCAACTCCGCCGGGGTCGATGTCGTCGATGTCGGGCTCGTCCCCACTCCCTGTCTCTATCACACGATCCATCACCTCGGGGTCGACGGGGGCGTGATGGTGACCGGGAGTCACAATCCGGGCCACATGAACGGGTTCAAGCTCTCAAAGGGCACCGCGTCGATCTACGGTGAAGCGATCACCGATCTGGAGCGGCGGATTCGGGAATCGGAGCTCGCCTCGGGCGGAGGGGAGCGGGAAGAGATCGACGGGCTCACCCCCTACCTCGCGGCGCTTGCGAGCCGAATCGAGCTGGCGCGACCGCTCAAGATCGTGCTCGATGCTGGGAACGGCTCGGGCGGCCCCGCGGCGGAGGAGTTCCTCCGTGGGCTGGGCGTCGACCTGATTCCGCTCTTCTGTGAACCGGACGGCAGCTTTCCGAACCATCCCGCCGATCCGACAGTGCTCTCCAATCTCGACGATCTGATCCGCACGGTGCGCGAGACCGGCGCCGATCTCGGAATCGGTCTCGATGGCGATGCGGACCGAGTCGGGGTGGTCGACAATCTCGGCCGGGTGCTCTGGGGCGACCGGCTTCTCGCCCTCTTCGCGCGGGAGCTGCTCGGCGGCGCCCATCCCGGTGCACCGGTCATCTTCGAGGTGAAATGCTCCCAGGCGCTGGTCGAAGACATCGAGGCACACGGCGGGCGGCCGATCATGTGGAAAACGGGCCACTCCCTGATCAAATCGAAGATGAAGGAGACGGCCGCTCCCCTCGCCGGCGAGATGAGCGGCCACATGTTCTTCGCGGATGAGTATTTCGGCTATGACGACGGCATCTACGCGGCGGGGCGGATCGCTCGCCTCCTCGCCGGCGACTCTCGCCCCCTTTCCGAGATCGCGGACACGGTCCCCAACTATTCCTGCACGCCGGAGCTCAGAGTGGAGTGCGCCGATTCCCGCAAGTTCGCGGTTGTGGACGAGGTGCTCGACCACTTCCGAGACGGCCGCGAGGTCGTCGATATCGACGGTGCACGGATCCTCTTCGGGGACGGGTGGGGACTCGTCCGCGCCTCGAACACTCAGCCGGTTCTCGTTCTTCGCTTCGAAGCCCGAACCCCAGACCGGATGCGCGAGATCGCGGCGGAGGTGCTCTCTTTCCTGGGCGGACTGGACGGCGTGGACGTGTCGTCGGTCGAGCTCTGATCGCGTCAGGCCAAGAGGGTGCGGTATCCCGTGCCCGGAATTCGAACCTTATGCCCAGCTATGATCTGATCGAGACGAACGAAGGTGTGGGACAGCTCGCCGAGACCTTGAGCAAGGCCGAAATCGTCGGTGTCGATACCGAAGCCGACAGTCTCTACTCCTACTTCGACAAAGTCTGTCTCTTCCAGTTTTCGGCGGCGGGACGAGATTACATCGTCGATCCGCTGGGCTGCGATGGGATCGGTCAGCTCGCCCCGATCTTTTCGAGTCCCGATCACGAAACGGTTTTCCATGCGGCGGAGTACGATGTGCTCTGCCTCAAGCGCGACTACGATTTCGTGTTCGACCGGCTCTTCGACACGATGACGGCGAGCCTGCTCCTCGGCTACGAGAAGATCGGACTGAGCGATCTGCTTCAGCAACATTTCGATGTCGAGCTCGACAAGCGCTTCCAACGGGCGCACTGGTCCCAACGCCCCCTGCCGGAACCGATGTTGGAGTACGCACGACTCGATACGCACTACCTGTGCGAGCTTCGCGATCGCTTGATCGGCGAGCTGGAGCAGGCCGGGCGGCTCTCCTGGGCGAAGGAGGAGTTCGCCCTCATCGCCCAAAAGGAGTGGCCGGCCAGGAGCTTCGATCCCGACGACTTCCGCCGCATCAAGGGCGCCGGACGACTCAGCCCCCGGGAGCAGGCGGTGCTGAAGGAGCTTTTCACGCTACGCGACCAAAGAGCCAGATCACTGGACCGTCCCCCCTTCAAGGTGCTCGGGAATCTCACCCTGATCGATCTCGCGCAGGCACGGCCTCGCAATGAAAAGACTCTGCTGCGCGTCCGAGGCGTCTCCTCCTATGTCGTGCGGCGCCTGGGAGAGTCCCTGCTCGCCGCGATCGCCCGCGGGGAGGCTGCCGAGCCGCCGGAGCGGCCCCGCTCGAAACGCTCCGGCACCAAGTACGATCCGACCCTGAAGACCCGTGTGAAATCGCTCAAGCAGTGGCGTAAGAAACAAGCGGAACCATATGGAATACAACCGCATGTACTTATACCAAATGCGGTGCTCGATCATGTCGCGGGGCACGGTCCGGTGACGCCGGACGAGCTTCGAGAGGTGGATGAGATGCGCTCCTGGTCGTTCGCGGAGGTCGGCTGCGAGCTGGCGGAGTTCTCGAAGAAGATGGCGTCGTGAAAGGGGTCGAGTTCTTTCGTCACGAGCTCGGAGAGGCGGAGCTCGATTCCTTGCGCGAGGCGCTGCGCGGGAAGTTCCTCACGACTGGGCCGATGACGGCGCGTTTCGAGGAGCGCTTCGCCTCGTACTTGGGGGTGCCCCACGTGGTCGGTGTGACGAGCTGCACGGCGGCGATGCACCTGGCGCTCCTGGCCCGTGAGGTCGGTCCCGGCGACGAGGTGATCACGACACCGCTCACTTTCATGGCAACGCCGAACGCAATCCTGCACGCTGGCGCAACGCCGGTCTTCGTCGATGTCGATCCGGTGACGGGGAATATCGATCCCGGCGCCGTCGAGGAGGCCGTCGGCCCGACGACGCGCGCGATTCTCGCGGTCCACCTGTACGGGGTGCTCTGCGATATGCGCTCACTCCGGCGGATCGCGGATCGTCACTCCTTGGCTCTGATCGAAGACGCGGCCCATTGCGTGGAAGGGTCCCGCGACAGAGCGCGTCCCGGGCACCTTTCCGACGCGGCCTGTTTCTCCTTTTACGCGACCAAGAATCTCAGCGCGGGCGAGGGAGGCGCGATCGCGGTGCACGATGAGGGCACGCGCGATCTGCTGCGCCGATTGCGCCTCCACGGGATGACCCGGGATGCGCACATGCGCCACGATGGCCCGGGCGCAGGCCCCGGCTACGACATGGATGTTCTTGGCTGGAAGTACAACATGGACACGATCCAGGCGGCACTCCTGCTGCCACAGC
Organism: Gemmatimonadota bacterium; assembly: GCA_002686955.1. Classification (GTDB taxonomy): domain Bacteria. The sequence goes on along the minus strand of NYZA01000125.1, from coordinate 13,851 downwards.
TCGAGCGGATCGATGAGACTCTGGCGCGCCGCCGTCGGGCCTGGGGTTGGTTCATCGAGGAGATAGACGGGATCGAGGGAGTGGAGCTTCCCCGTATCCCCGGAGGTTGCGAGAGCGCGTTCCATATCTTCTCGATACGGGTCGATCGGAGCCGCCGCGGGCCGACGCTTCGGGCGCTCCGAGAGCGGGGAATCGGTTGCGCGGTCAACTTCCTCCCTGTCCATCTTCTGACCTACTACAGAGAGCATTTCGGCATCGAGGCAGGGGCGCTGCCGGTGGCGGAGTCGATCGGGGAGCGAACGATCACGCTGCCTTTCTATCCATCGATCACACGCGATGAGGTGGCCCGGGTCGGGCGCGCACTTCGGGGGGCCCTCGACGCCGGTGTCTGAAACGGTCTTGATCCGGGGCGGCGGCGAGATGGGATCCGCGGTGGCCGACACGCTGCATCGTGCCGGTTTCCGGGTGGTGGTGCTCGATCGTTCGCCGCCCACTTCGTTGCGCCACGGCATCGCTTTCGCCAGCGCGCTCCTCAAGGGCTCGATCGTCGTCGAAGGGGTCGAGGGGGTGCTCTGCGAGAGCCGGCGGGAGGTGCTCGACGCTTGGTCTCGCAACCGGGTGGCGGTGTGCGTCCAAGCAATGTGCGCATTCGCTGGAGAGCGGCCCGATGTTCTCGTCGAGGCGCGGATGCGGGGGCTGATCGATCCACCCGTGCGAATCGACGAGGCGCGCGTGGTCGTGGCGATCGGGCCGGGGATCGTTGCGGGGCGCGATGCGCATTTCGTGATCGAATCGATGCGAGGACCGAGGCTGGGTCGAGTATTGACCCACGGCGAGGCGGAGCCGCACAGCGGCGTGCCCGGGGAGGTTCTCGGCTTCAGCGAGGAGAGGATCCTGCGCGCGCCTCGCGAAGGGGTCTTCCGCAGGGTCCTCGACTTGGGTGATTTCGTCGATCCGGGCGACGTGGTGGGATGGGTGGAGGGAGGCGCGCTTCGATCGCGCCTGCGGGGCATGATTCGGGGGTTGAAGCTCAGCGGGGTCGAAGTCGGCGCGGGTCACAAGGTGGGAGATGTCGATCCTCGGCGAGACATCTCCTTGCTCGAAGTGCGGACCGACAAGGCAGGGGCGATCGGACGAGGCGCGCTGCTGGCCCTTGCCGGGGGGGCGCGCCGGCCCGAGCGGTCGCCACTCCCCTGCAATTGACGAACGAGATGATCCAGACGCTCCGCGCCCCGGGATAAGTGGAGAAGTAGGATTCTCGAACAGCGCGGGCTCCGGCCGGATCGAATCCTGAGCAGTTCGCGTCCGAGGATCTCTGGGGTCGAGCGATCATCGCCGGTCGTTGACGATGCAAAAGGTATCCCCGGCAAGCACTTGCGCATGGCGGGCGCCGGATTGCCCCCCCTGGCACGTCGATTGCACACTGAGTTCACAGGTTGTCTTGCATGGACCCCGGCGACTTGTATCGAGGACGAGCGATGATCCGAATCCCCCATCCGATTCTCCCGGCGCTCACGTGGATGTTCGCGTGCGCAGCTACGGCCGTGGCACTTCCCTTGGATCAGTATCAAGGTTTTCTGGATCTTCACGACGAAAGCCGGGTGACCGGGCGATTCACGATCGGCGAAGACGACCAAGGACACACTTGGTTCTGGACGCCCGAGGGGAATGCATACTTCGGCATAGGCGTCAACAAAGTGATGAGCAGCTGGATCGAGCTGCACAATAGTGACGCGTGGAGGGTTACCTACGGGCGCAGCCGCTGGACCTGGGGCGAGATGCAGCGCGAGCGGCTCCTCGGCTGGTCGTTCAACAGCATCGCGCATCTGTCGACATCGGGACCTCGCAACGACAACTACACTTACGGCGATCCTCGTCTCTACCGGAGAATGCAGCTTCCTTACGCCGTCACACTATTTCTCGTCGCCCATGAGGGGATCCGCCACTTCATACCCGAAGAGGAATATCATTCGGAACGTTTCCCCGATGTTTGGAGCGACGACTGGGCGGAGACAGCCGATCTGCGGGCCGAGCGGATGATCTCGAAGGTGCGCACCGATCCACATCTTCTTGGCTACTACATGGCCAATGAGCTATGGACCCGATACGAGTACGAGGGCCACAAGATCTGGGCCGACTACATAATCGCGCTCGATTCCGATGCCCCGGGCAAGCAGCAATGGGTGGCGATGATGGCGGAGGTCTACGACGCCCCTGAGGAGTTCAACGCTATCTATGCCGACTCACTCGGTTGGAGTATTACCGATTTCGATGAGCTCCACGAAGTGTACGAGCTACGCATGGAGATCGACGACGCTAGGGAGTTCACCTTCCGCATTCTGGATCGCTTCGGTCAGGTGGCGCATTCCAAAGTCAAGAAGTACGATCCGGACCACCTGATCCTCGGCACACGAATGTCGCTGAGTCAGGGAGCCTTCGGTGCGGCGGTGGAGGCACTCGCTCCATACTGCGACGTGCTCTCGTTCAACTCCTACGGCAGCAGTCCCCGTTTGATGGATCTTGTACACCAATACACCGATAAGCCGATCATCATCTCCGAGACGAGTTATCTCGGTGATGACACTGGATACTCCAACAGACCATACCCCCGTGTGCCGGATCAGACTCAGCGCGGGGTGTCGTACCGATGGGCGATCACTGAATTCGCCTCCCGCCCCTTCGTCGTCGGCGTGTGGTGGCATGCTTTCTACGATCACGGTGCGGACGAGAGTTGGCGAAATTGGGGATTGGTCGATCCCCTGACCGACACTCCCTACGACGAACTCGTCGATCTCGCGCAAGAGACGAACGAGATGCTCTTCGATATCCATTCCGGAGAGGTCACACGGAGCTGGTGGCGGTCGTCACTGGAAAACGGGCGGATGTCGCCGCTGGACTGATCCGGGTCGCGACGGCGATTGTACGGACGGAAGGTCCGCGGGCCGGTATAGTGTCGGGGACTCACCCTCGATTCGAGCCGATCCCACCGACACGCGAGCCGTCCGCCAATGTATCTCTCCCTCGAGCATTACGAGCGTCCTTCCACCGTCGAGGAGTGCCTTCGTCTCTTGCATCACCCCGATGAAGAGGCCGCGATTCTCGCGGGCGGAACCGAGCTGAACGTCCGCGGCCATGAAGCGCTGGAGCGAGTCGTCGATATTCAAGGACTCGGGATCGATCGGCTGAGGGTCGACCGAGGCGAAGTGCGGATCGGCGCGGGAACGACGCTGGCGCGGATCGCCGAGCATCGAGGGCTGGCGGAGCCTCCAATGGCCGCCCTGCGTGAAGCGGCCTTGGCCTTCGCGAATGTCGCGATTCAGAATCGAAGCACAATGGGCGGACGGATCATGATCGATCGCCCCGATCAAGACCTCCCCCCAGCCCTGGCGGTTCTCGGGGCACGGTTGCGTCTGGCGCACTTCGATCGAGCGGAGGAGAGGGTTCGCGAAGTGGAGATCGATTATCCCACGCGCGACGGCGCGCGCGCCGCCTTGGAAGGCGCGCTGCTCCTGGAAGTGATCATCCCCGTTGACGGGACCGATGCGAGCGCCCTCCGTCGCATGGGGCGTAGCGCCGTGGATGCTCCGCTGGCAACCGTCGCGGTGGCGATTCGCGGCGATCGGGTCAGGGTGGCCGCGAACATGCAGGGCTCAACTGCCGACTCTCTACGCCTTCTCGAAAAGACCGAAGCGCTGGCGAGCGCTTGGCTGTCGCGGCGGCCGGAGGGCTGGAGAGATGAGGCCCGTGCATCGCTGGCGGCCGAGCTGGAAGCCTACGGGGACGATTGGGCGAGCGGCGAGTACCGCCGCGATCTGGGGACGACTCTGGGTGTGCGGGCGCTGGCCGTGCTCTTCGGTGAGGAGGAGCTGTCTTGAAGATCGAGCTTCGCGTAAACGACCGAGATGTCTCGTGGGATTGCGAGCCGCATGAGTTCCTGACCGAAGTGCTTCGCAGGAACGGCTTGACTGGAACGAAACGTGGTTGCGAGTCGGGGGACTGCGGTGCCTGCGCGGTTATGCTCGACGGCCGCGAAGCGCCGAGCTGCATCGTGCTCGCCGCTCAGGCGGCCGGCCACGAGATCACGACGATCGAGTCGATCGGCAGCTTCGAGGCGCCCCACGCGATTCAGGAGGCATTCGTCGACAGAACCGCGATCCAGTGCGGCTACTGCACTCCGGGCATGGTGATCGCGGCTAAGGCGTTGATCGATCGGAACCCCGCCCCGAGCGAGCGTGAGGTCCGCCGCCATCTGGCGGGCCACGTCTGCCGCTGCACCGGCCATGTGAAGCCGGTCGCCGCCGTCCTCGAGGCGGCGCGCGGGATGGAGGGCGAATCGTGAGCCGCGACGAGCGAAATCAAGAGCGGCGAGAGGAATCCTGGGACACGGGCGAAGATCGGGTTGGGGAACAGGACGACTACAGAGTGGTCGGCAAGAACGAGCGTCGGGTAGACGCCCTCAAGCTCGCACTCGGCCGGGGCACCTACACCGACGATCTCGCGCTTGAAGGAACGCTGCATCTGAAGCTGCTCTGGAGCCCTCACGCCCACGCCCACATCGTGTCGATCGACACCAGTGCCGCCGAGAGGGTCCCCGGAGTGGTGCTGATCCTCCACCACGGCAACGTGCCGCGGATCCCGTACACCACCGCTGGCCAGGGCCACCCCGAACCTTCCCCCTACGATCAATTCGTCTTCCCTCGCAAGGTCCGTTTCGTGGGAGACCGCGTCGCCTGCGTCGCCGCCGAGACGGAACGAGCGGCCGCTCGCGCGGTCCAGCTGATCGATGTCGAGTACGAGCTGCTCGAGCCGGTATTCGATCCGCGAAGGGCGATCGAACCCGGCGCCCCGGTGATCCACGACGAGCCCGAGGCCGCCGGGCTGCCCGACTACGACAAGAAACGCAATATCGCCGCGCAGATGAACGTCACACACGGCGACATCGATGCCGAGCTCGATCGGGCGGATCTTGTCTTGGAGAGAAGCTACGAGGTGCCGTACCAGCATCATGCTTGCCTGGAACCCCATGTGGCACTGACATGGCTGGACGAAGACCATCGACTCGTCGTCAGGGTCGCGACCCAGGTCCCGTTCCACAGCCGCCGGATCCTCGCCCGGATCCTCCGGATCCCACTGCGGCGCATTCGGGTCGTCAAACCACGGATCGGCGGCGGCTTCGGCGCCAAGCAAGAGATCCTGCTCGAAGATCTGCCGGCCCTGGTCACGCTTCGCACGGGGCGACCCGCCCGCTTGATGCTCAGCCGCTCCGAAGAGATCGTCTCGTCGCGCACGCGACATCCCCAGCTCCTGCGCTGGAAAAGCGCGGTGACGAAGGAGGGGCGGATCCTCGCCCAAGAGCTAGACGTCCTCGCCAATACGGGAGCCTACGGGGCGCACGCGCTGACGGTTCAGACCTGTACCGCCGGAAAGACGCTCCCCCTATATCGCGCCAACGCCTATCGCTTCTTGATGAAGACCGTCTACACCAACCTGCCGGTAGCAGGCGCTTTCCGCGGCTACGGCGGCCCGCAGGGTTTCGTGGCGCTCGAGTGCCACATGGACGAGCTCGCCGAGAAGCTCGGCATCGACCCGCTGGAGTTCCGGCGGATGAACGTGATCGGACCGGGGCACGACAACGCCTTGGCGCAGGCACTGGGCGAGGGCAAAGAGGGCCCGCCGCAGAAGATCCGCTCCTGTGAGGTACTCGAGTGCATCGAGCGCGGGCAGGAAGCGATCGGCTGGGACCGCCGCGCGAGCCTCGACCGGAGCGGCGTGGTCAAGCGCGGCATCGGCATGAGCTGCCTGATGCACGGCTCCGGGATCCCCGGCGTCGACATGGGGTCGGCCCGCGTGAAGCTGAACGAGGACGGATCGTTCAATCTGCATGTAGGCGCGACCGACATCGGCACCGGTTCCGACACGATCCTCTCGCAGATCGCCGCCGAGACACTCTGCGTGGCACTCGACAAGGTGGTGATCTACTCCTCAGACACCGATCACACCCCCTTCGACACCGGCGCCTACGCATCCAGCACGACCTTCATCTCTGGAATGGCGGTCAAGAAGTCGTGCCTGGGAGTGGTGCGGCAACTGATCGAGGCGGCCGCTGAGATGTGGCGCAGCCGAGGTGAGCCGGTCTCGACCGACGAGCTCTGGGTGGAGCAGGGGAATGTGAGGAGACCCGAGGGATCGCCGCTGAGCTTCTCCGATATCTGTCTCTCGACCTTCTACACGCACGATCAGCACCAGATCATGGACCACGGCTCGCATATGAGCTTCGAATGTCCCCCCCCCTTCTCGGCCGACTTCGCCGAGGTGGAGGTCGACACCGAAACGGGCGCCGTGCGGGTGCTGAAATATGTCGCCGCCGTCGATTGCGGCGTCGCGATTCACCCGGCGAGCGCCGAAGGACAGACCGAGGGTGGAGCTGGAATGTCGATGGGCTACGCGTTGAGCGAGCACTTCGTTTTCGACGACACCGGGCGGGTCCTGAACGACACTTTCAGGGACTACAAGCAGTTCACGGCGCTCGATATGCCGCATTTCGAGACTATCCTGATCCGATCGTTCGAGCCGGCCGGTCCCTTCGGCGCAAAGAGCGTTTCCGAGATTCCCACCGACGGCCCCGGTCCCACGATCGCCAACGCCGTCGCGAATGCGATAGGAATCCGCTTTCGCGAGCTGCCGCTGACGCCCGAGAAGATCCGTCGAGCATGGATCGATCATCGAACGAATGTCGAAGAGTTGGTGAAATGACCGGCTTCGCCCGCGCCCGCCTTCTTCTGCCTCTGTCGGACGAGCTCGGTCGCGAAACGCGGATCGAAGACGGTTTCGTTCTCTATCGAGAAGATGAGATCTTGGAGGTCGGCGCATACGACGAGAAGACGGGCGGACGGCTCCTGGCGGAGCACGGCGAGCTCGCTGTGCTGGGTGGGGGCTGCGCGCGCGAGCCGGGCGGCCTGGTCCGGCACGATGGTGTGATCCTGCCCGGCTTCGTCAAGGCCCACGGCCACGACCATGAGTCGCCAATCATCGGCATGGTGAAAGACGTCCCACTCACCGACTGGCTGGACGGCGCGGTCAACGTCTTCACCCGCTTTCTCGAAGAGCGCGGCGAGGATCTGCATGCAGAGCTGGGCGACTCGCCGCACTATCTGACCTACCTGAAGGCGAAGCTCGACGATCTCTCGTACGGCATCACATCGGCGATGACCCACCATTGCAATTTCAGCAAGTACAGGGTCGACGAGCTGGTGCGGGCAAGCGAGACTGCCGGAACCCGAATCATTGTCGCCGTGGGCAGTCAGGACCGCAACTACTACGGAAAACTGCTCGACATCCCGCACACCCGGGCGATCGAACGTCTCGATCGGGCGGCGGAACGGCACGCTTCGCTCAGCCGTGCCGAGATCGTGCCCGGCCCCGACCAGCTCTTCTCGAACGGTCCCGAGATCTTGCGCTCCCTGAAAGCGTGGGCGAGGGAGCACGAGAGCCTATTTCATTGCCACAGCCCGGAAGGGCCCAACACCACCGACTGGTTCGTGAAGGAGTACGGACGGACGCCGGTGCGCTATGCGAGCGAGCTCGGCATCCTCGACGAAAGAACCGTGCTCGCGCATCAGGTCAATACGACCACCGACGATCTGGCGATTCTCAAGGACAGCGGGGCCAAGATCGTGCACAACCCCCTCGCCAATACGATCCTAGGCTCGGGGATGCCGCCCCTGATGGAGATGCTCGACGCCGGAATCGATGTCGCGATCTCGACCGATGGATCGGGAAGCGCCGATAGCCAGAACATACTGGCGGCGGCGCGACTCGCCTCGCAGTTCCAGAAGGCCCAGCACCGCGACGCCCGCTGCTTGCCGGCCCAGCAAGCGCTCGAGATGGTCACGGTCGATGCGGCCCGAATGCTGCGCATCGACGCCGGCTCCCTCGCCCCCGGCAAGGCGGCGGATCTCGTGCTCGTCGATCTCACCCGCCCGAACCTGATCCCCACCAGGCGGAGCAATGTGGTCGAAAACCTGATCTGGGCGAGCGACGGCAGCGAGGTCCGCTTCGTCGTGGCTGGGGGAAGGGTCGTGAAGGACGACTACCGCGTCACGACCATCGATGCATCCGATCTGGGCGCGAAGATCCTGCGTCTCTCCGAGGAGCTCGACGCCTACAAGACGGGGATGGACGAAATCCGGGGGACGGGGGCGCATCGATAGCGCGCGTGCCCGGCTGACACTCGGGGATCGATGTGGGAGACTGGGAGGTAGGCCATCCGCGGAGGCCGTACCCGAGTCGGAGTGTGGGCCCTCGGACCCCCCGAACCTTGCCCGAAGCCGCGTTATCGGGCGATCCCGAGATGGAGCGAGAGATGAAGAGACTGGCACCCGCACTTCTGGCGGGCATCGTGATCGGCACCTTCGGATGCGGGGGCAAGAGCGTCGGCGTAGGCTCGATCCCCGAGTGGTACCTGTCCCCCGACACCGACCCGGCCTACATCGTCGGCGCCGGAAGCGGGGAGTCGCGCGACCTCAACTTGGCGATGAGCGAGGCCACGATGGAGGCGCGGAAGAAGATCGCGCAAGAGATGGAAGTCAAGGTCCAGAACCTGTTCAAGAAGTTCGCCGACGAGACCGGTAGCTCCGACGACGCGGTGCTGCTGAAACAGATCAGCGATGTGAGCAAGTCGGTGACCAACACGACCTTGCGCGGCTCGAAGGTGGTAAAGCAAGAGGTCGCGGAGATCTCGAGCGAGGCGGGCACGAAGTATCGCGCCTACGTACTCGCCGAGATCTCTTCGAGCGCGCTCAACTCCACCGCTATGCAGCGGATCAAGACCGAAGAGGAGATGTACACCCGCTTCCGCGCGAGCCAGGCCTTCCAGGAGCTCGAATCGGCGACCCAGTAGAGACGCGATCGTTGGGGCGGAGCATATCTGCCTCTGGCGGAAGGAGCGAGCATGCGCTCAATCGGTCTTTCCTTCTCGATCCTCGCGATCTCCGCTCTCGGTGTGACCGGCCATCGACCCGCCGGCGCCCAAGACGACGCCTACGAGGCGTTCCTTCGAGATCAGAACACGGCTCTCGATCGGTTCCAGCAGGGAGAGACCCGGGCCTTCACCGCCTTCCTGCGCGCCGACAGCCTCGCCTTCGCCGAATTCAAAGCCGAGGTAGAGCGGCGTTGGGACCGTTTCGTCGAGCCCGAAGCCCGAACCTGGATCGAATACGATTCCGACCTCGACGCCCGTTCGACGGTCGATTTCGAGCAGGGTGAAGCCAGGGTCGAAGTGATCGCTCCCGAGAGCACGAGCCACGAAGCTCTCGCCGGCCGCCTACGGGCCAAGATCGAGCAGGTGGCTTCGAGCCGCGGTACGACCGACGACTTTGCCGGTCGCGCGACCGATCCCGCACTCGGTTCCCCCGCCCCCTTGAGCGAGCGCCCGATTCTCGAGGGACAGATCGCCGGGGCGTCGGGAGTAGCGGTGAGCACCACCGAAGTGAAGCGCTTCGCTGATCGCCAGGTGAACGAGGGCAAAATGCGAAGCTCTACCTTCACCGGTCGGGATGGCGTCGCACGTGTCAAGCTCACGATCGTGCTGCCCCTCGTTCCCGACCACTTGCGGCGCAGGGCCGAGCGCTATCTACCAACCGTGCGGGAGCAGTCGAGCTCTGTCGCTCGCCGAAAAGATGTCGCCGCCATGCCGATCGAGTTGGTATTGGCGATCATGCAGACCGAGTCGTTTTTCAATCCCAAGGCGCGCTCCCATGTGCCGGCTTTTGGGCTAATGCAACTCGTGCCGAACAGCGGCGCCAAAGACGCATTGCAGTACCTCGGTGAGGAAGAGCGGGTACTGAGCGGCGAAGCGCTCTATGTGCCCCCCCGCAATATCGAGCTCGGCATCGCCTATGTATCGAAGCTGTGGCATCAGTATTATCGCGGCATCAAAGATCCCGTCTGCCGCCAGTACTGCGTGATCGCCGCTTACAACACAGGTCCTGGGAATGTAAACCGAACTCTGAACACTGGGAGCAGCGGGGTATCGAAATCGCAACGGGGGCGATTCGGCCCGGCCGTCGCTCGCGTCAATCGCGAGTTCACGGGACGTGGAGACGAGCTGAAAGCCCATCTGCTGGAGCACCTTCCGCACGATGAAACCAAAGGGTATCTGACCAAGGTGAGTGAGCGGATGGGCAACTATGCCGAGTGGAGCCGCCCGGATCCCGCCTCGTGACCGAAGCAGAAGAAAAGGCGACCGGAAGGCCGTACCAGCGAATGTTCAAGTAATCAGTTGCTATTCGCGAGCAAACCCCCGAGATAGCCATCAATCGCTTCGGTCAAAGCCGTCTTCATCTCGCCGCTGGCCTTGGTCTCGGCGCGTCGCTCCGCCTCGCTGAATGATCGGTGCCCTTCACGCCCGTGGCGTTCGCAGGATAGCAACTCGGCGCCGGAGCCGCTCTCCGCGAGACGCAGCTCGGCACGCCATCCGATGAACTTGCCGGGCCGATCGAGGCGGTTCATCGTCAACCCGCCGCGAATCTCGTAGTCAGCGCCCGAGGGCACTACTCGGAATCCCTCCCTCTCCATTACGCCGCGAACAGCGCTCTCGAAAGTCGGCGAATCGGTTCCTCCCAGGGCGATTCCGACCGAAATCTCCTTCTTCAGGCTCGCACGGGCCGATGCGAGCCGGACCGCTTTGATCTGGGGCTCGCGGGAGCTTCCCCCCTGCGAGATCACCAATAGCTGACTCGAGAGCAGGTCGCGTTCGGCGGAGAGTGAAAGCGCCCTGTTCAGGAAGGCCAGGCGTGTCAGTTTGTCGGAGTGGGAACGAAAGCCCGCGAAGAACTCCGTCGCCTCCCCGTCGAGGCGGGCAAGCTCCTCGAGGTAGAGCGAGGTGGTTTGATCGCGATCGAGATAGGCGAGGGCATGGTGTCGCCCGGATTCACGGTCGAACCAGGTGCGAGAGACCGTCACATTGCGCAGTTTCTGATCGGTCGAAATCGCCATCTGCTCCCGAAGGTGCGTCGATCTCGCAAGCTCACCACCAGCGGCGGCGTCCGCCTCCCAGTACTCGCTCACGATCTCGTCCACCGCCTTGACGTCGGACTGAAAAACCATGGCTATGCGAGAGACGACATTGTTCTTCGCCGCGTCTTCTGTGTCGCCCGATCCTACTGCGGCGATGTACATCTCGTTTGGAAACTCTCGGTCGGGGTCGCTCACCCAGACTGGGCGCGCGGTGTCGGCGGCGACCGTCCAGCGGCTCGAACAGAGCAGGAGCGAGCAAGCGGCCGCGAATGCCGTGCGGAAACGATTCGTTGTCATCGGCGACCTCTCAGTTCAGGTAAACCGCTTCGATCAGATTCAGCCCCCCGCCACCCGCGACCTCGTACCGCGGAAACTCCTTACTCTCCAAGATACGACCTCCCGCGCCGAGAAAATCTACCCTGAGATCGTAGACTCCCGGCTCGAGCTCGAAATCGCCTACAAGGACCTGGCCGGGCAGCAGCTCCGAACAGCGTAGATCCGCGTTCTCCGACACCTCCATCGCAACATCGACCGCGACCTTCTTGAGCCAAGTGCCGAAGCGCGCACCGATGTCGCGGCGTCTGCTTCCCTCCTTCTCCGAGGTGTCATCCCTCTTCCCCTTCTTCTTCCGCCTCTTCTCCTTCTCCTTCCCCTCGGCCTTCTTCTTCAACTTCTCCCCCAACAGCCCCTTGAACACGGCCCGGCCGACCGCGCGGAGATAGATCAGGGACTTACGGGCCTCGAACGTCTCCGCCGCGACCAGCCCCACATCTTCGAGAAGACGAAGCTCTCCGATCAGCTCCGAATCGGCGCTCAGCCTCACGGTTCGCACCGTCGATGGCCGCGATACAATTTGCGGAATGGAGAATTTGAAGTAGTAGTCCACATCGATCGGCAGAAAGAGGTGTCCATACTCTTGCCCCTCATTCTTGCCGTCGGTGTAGAGGATCTGCACCAGATTCAAGTCCTTGTCGGTCCGAATTCGAAGATTCAGTGCCTCTTTCGTCGGCGAGAGCCCGGCGAGGGCAATAACGCTGAGAACCGCATTGCGCGGTGTGGAGTAGCGCACATCGGGGACTTGGAAGGGATAGATATGCGGTTGGGTTCGATACGCTTCTTTCAGCTTTCTCAGGTCGATCTCGGCATCGTCGAAAAGCCCGTCGGCAGCGTACAGATGCATGCTCAGGTAGCGGGCGAAAGCGTCGTTCTCGAATCGAACATGCTCGGCTCGATAGTCGATCGCAACACCTGCTGTATCGTTCTCGGCTCCCTCTCGGAGCATCTTGCCCGCGGCATCGTACTTCTGCTCCAGCAGGTCGAGCTTCTCATTCGCGCGCCGAATCTCGACGAAAGCGTCGTCGAATTGCCTCATCGTCAAGTAGTTCAGCGCCTTGATCAGATTGGTGTAGAGGATCTCGTGATCTTCACCGGCGTATTCCAGAACGTTGTCGTTCAGAAGAAGCGAGACCGCGGCCCGCGAGACACTCTTGGTGAAAAGCGCTTCCCCGGTCTCCTCGGCGAGAGTAAGACGCTCATTGCTCTCAGGCAGAGATCGGGCATAGTGGTGCGCCAAACCCGAATCGAGATAGTAGAGAAGACGGTCTTTCTCCGCGTAGCGCTGCTTCTCCGCCGCGGCCTCGATCTTCCGGACCGCCGCTTCGTAATCCTGCGCCCGCAGATCGACCATTATCGGCTCGTAGAATCCCTTTCGGGTCGCAACACTCGCGCAGGAATCGAGGGCGAGAAGAAGCACGAGCGACAGAATCCCCGCCGCCGCCCGTCCACCCATTGCAGAACGATTGGGCTCGGAGCCCGCTACCACTTCTTCCCCTTTTGGGTGATGAACTTCTTGATCTTCTTCATCCCGATCCACGCCTTCTCGTTCGATTCGACATGGATCAGCTCGAGGTCGGTCTGGTAATAGACCACCTTGTCGCCCTCGTAGCGATCGACGATCGTCGCGATCGATCCCTTGAGCAGATAGTCCGCGCCGGTCTCCTGGGCAAGACTCTTCGCCGTCTCGTCGGAGGAGAAGATCTGCTGCTCCATCCGCTCGCTACGAACCTCATCGCGCTGCTCGCGCCCCGCGACGAACTTCACCCGACCGGAGTTGATCAGCTCGCGCTCCATATCCTTCGTGAATGTCGTCACGTCGATATGCTCGTTGCTCCGATTGCGGATCGTGCCGACCGTGAGCACCGGTTTGTGATGCTCCGTGGACATGAACTCGGGCAGCCACGCCCGCGAGAGGCAGTCCGCGATCATCTCTTCCGAGACGAGTCGCGAGTCGGTGTCGTTCCACTTGCCACTCAGATCGGTGACGGCTTCGACGTCGATTCGGGAGACTTGCCGGCTCGGGCCGCAGCCGGCGATCAAAGCAGCCACGAGGGCGTAGAAGGTCGCTCTTCTCATGATTTCTCCTGAGGATGGGTTGATGCGGAAGAGTCTGGCATATCGGAGTGCAAACTGGGGGAGGAAGGGATGGGAATCAAGGGGATAGGGGACCAGGATCCGCCACCTAATGCGTGCCCGAGCCGTGTGAATCTTGGTCTTAGGGTCGGCGAAGAAATAACTTCCCATGTATGCATCCCATCTTCGGCGCATCTCTGCGCCGATCGGCGAGCTCCGAAAGCCTCAAAAGGGCGCTGCCATTCCTCCGGTTTCGGAGCTCACCGATCGACCAGATCTACACCAAATCTGGGCGCAAACACAGGAAGTTATTTCTTCGCCGACCCTTAGTCGAGGAACCGCACCGATTTGAGCGCAGGCGTAGTGGAGCTTCGTTGAGCATCAAATCGGTGCGAGTGACGAAGGATAAGGCCAAGAGGCGCATGG
>NYZA01000124.1 GCA_002686955.1 Gemmatimonadota bacterium | reverse complement strand
GGCGAGATGGCGAGAAGGACCCGCTGTCGAAGGGGCTCGCGCAGCTCGACGGCTATCTCGACCGCCTCGGGCTCGACACCGGTGTGCTTGTGGTTTTCGATCGGCGGAGTGCGGCGGCGCCGATCGAGGAGCGTACGGTGTTCGAGGAGGCGACCAGTCCGGCGGAGAGGTCCGTGAGGCTGATGCGAGCGTAGACTCGAACCTGAGGGTCCGCGCAAGAATAGCTTGTCATTTGGCATCCCATCCGCACCACGTCTCCGGCCGATCGCCGACCTCCGAAATCCTCGAAATAGCTTTGCTGTTCCTGCGGTTTCGAAGATCGGCGATCGACCAGATCAGCAGCACATCTGGGCGCCAAAATGACAAGCTATTCTTACGCGGACCCTGAGCGCAGCCACCCTGGATCGGAGCTTCGAGGATGCGGAGCCGTTGAGGGGTTGCCTGGTGGTCGGGAACGGAACTCGACCTCCCATCCGTCCCCCCGAACAAAAAACAGAAAACGGGAAGCGCATTCCACCGGGGCAGGGACCATTTGTTTGACAAAGAAGCGCGGATCGACGACCCTATATCGTTTAGCCGATAGCCGGCTCCCCCCGCCGCGGGAGCCGGGATCGGGCGAATCGACGGCTTCCGAAGGGCGCCTCGACGCAACCGGCGTCGGCTGCCGTTGGAGACCCGCGCGCATGGCCACACCTCGCATCATCTCGCTGGAGCCCAGCTGCACCGATCTTGTCTTCTCCCTCGGGCGCGAGCAATGGCTCTGCGGCGTCACCGCGTACTGCCGCAAGATCCCCGAGATCGGCGATCGTGTTGTCGATCTCGAGCTGCCCTCCATGGGGGGGCTGAACTACCCGCGCTACGAGATGATGGAGAAGATTCGGCCCGATCTGGTGCTGACCGCTGCCCATTGTTCGCAGCAGATGATGTGCGAGCTCGTCTCGCGCCATTTCAATGTCGTTTCGCTGAATCCGGTGACGTGGGACGATATTCTGCGCAATATCAGCATGCTCGGCTGGCTTCTCGACGCGAAAGAGACGGCCGAAGAGCTGGTCAAGCGTTTTCAGACCGATGTGAGGCGCTGTCAGCGCAAGGCGCGTGAGCTGCCGGCCCGTCCTTCACTCTATGTCGAGACGCAGCTCAAGCCGGTGGCCTTCGCGCCGGAGTGGGTGCGCCAGATGTGCGAGTTCGTCGGGGGGATGGATCCTTTCGCCGAGCAGCGGGGGGACTCCGACGCCAGCCGAATCGTCGACATCGCCGACCTGCAGCGCCGCGATCCCGACGCGATCATCCTCTCGTGGATCGCGGCCGATGGCGACCACGATTGGGAGAAGGTGTTCGATCGGCCCGGCTGGGACGATCTGCGGGCGGTGCGCGAGGAGCGGATCTACGACGTCGATGCGCGCAATCTGCTCTATCCGGGCACGGTTCTTCTCGACGGGCTCGATGAGCTTTCGCGGATCGTCGGCGAGATTTCGACCGCGGTGGCGGACGAAGAGCTTTTCTAACGCCGGTCCACCGCCAGCTGTCGCAGGTAGCAGTCCGCGAGGACCAGGGCGGTCATCGCCTCGACTATCGGGACGGCGCGGGGGAGCACGCAGGGATCGTGGCGGCCATGCGCGCTGAGCTTGACGGCGTTGCCCCGCCGGTCCACGGTGTCCTGCTCCTTGCGGATGGTCGGCGTGGGCTTGAAGGCGGAGCGGAAGAGGAGGGGTTCGCCGTTCGAGATTCCGGCCTGGACGCCGCCGGAGCGGTTGGTGCGGGTGCGCACGCGGTCGCCCTCCATGACGAATGCGTCGTTGTGGTCGGCGCCGGTCATTCGGGTTCCGGCGAATCCGGAGCCGAGGTCGAACCCTTTGCAGGCCGGGATGGAGAGCATGGCGTGGGCGAGCAGGGCGTCGAGCTTATCGAAGACCGGGTCACCCCAGCCGGCGGGGAGGCCGCCGGCGCGGGTGGCGATGATTCCACCGAGGGAGTTCCCTTCGGCGCGGGCGGCCTCGATCCGCTCGATCATTCGGGCGGCGGCGGCGGGATCGGGGCAGCGCACGGGGGTCGACTCGACGGTGGCGCGGTCGATGCTCGCGGGATCGGGGAGCGATGCGTCGATGCCGGCGAGCTGCTCGCCCCGGGCGACGATCTCGACGCCGCATCGCTCGGTGAGGAGCTGGCGGGCGATGGCGCCCGCGGCGACGCGGCCGACGGTCTCGCGGGCGCTGGCGCGTCCACCACCCCGCCAGTCGCGCAGGCCGTACTTCGCTTCGTGGCTGTAGTCGCCGTGGGAGGGGCGGTAGAGGTCGCGCAGATGCTCGTAGGCGCCGGGGCGGGCGTCGGTGTTGGCGACCGAGATGGCGATCGGCGATCCGAGGGTGCGGCCTTCGTGGAGCCCGGAGAGGATGGTGAGCCGGTCGGCCTCCTGCCGGGCCGAGGCGAGCTTGCTCCGGCCGGGGCGCCGGCGATCGAGCTCGGCCTGAATCGCGTCGAGGTCGAGAACGATTCCCGGGGGGCAACCGTCGACGACTACACCGATCCCGCCCCCGTGGGATTCGCCCCAGGTGGTGATGCGGAAGAGGCGGCCGAAGGGGGAGCTCATGCGGCGAGCTTACCTACAATCTCCCGCCGTGGCGCGGTGAGTTCGCGACAAACGCGGGCCGGCACCGGGGCGGATGGCGGGTAGGATGTGCGGGTGCATCCGAGATCGAACAAGCCGAAGATCGGCATCCTCGCGTCCGATCTGCCGGAGGCCGCCGCGGTCGCCGCGCCTTTCGTGGATCGGGGGTGGACTCTGAGCGTGGCGCTTACCGCTGCCCGGGGCGCCGCGGAGACCGACGTGGAGCTGATCGAGCCCGCCGGGCTCGATGAGGAGGAGATTCTGAGGCTCTTCGGGGTGCGGGCGAGGGCTTATGTCGCGGCGGGGGCCGAGGTCTTGATTGTGGGGACCGATCCCGATCTGGTCCATTTCCCGGCGGCGGCGACGCTCGGCGCGATCTTGGGCGTCGGCGCGCGTTGCGGGTTGATCGCGCCCGCCCTTCCCGCCCGGGGCTACACGACCGAAAACGCGGTTCAGATGCGCCGCGGGGACCATCTGCCGGGCGGCATGCGCCATTCCTCGTTGGTGCGGCAGGTTCAGGGGGCCACCGGCGGCACCTGGCTCCACCCCGAGATCGTGCGGCTGGCGACCGTTCGCGGCCCGGGCCTGGCGCGGCGTCTGGGGCGGGCCTGGAGCCGGCGCACGCGGCTGCCGATCTGCGATGCCGAAGCGATGGGCGATCTGCTGCGCGTGGTCGAGGCCGCGCTGAGGCCGCGCGCCCACGGCACGCCTCGGGTTTTCGCCGGCACGCGGGCCTTGGGCTGGGCGCTCGCGGAGACCCTCGGCGGCGCGCTCCGGCCCTCGGCCCGCGAGCTGCCCGAGGGGCCGGTGCTGGTGCTGCGGGAGGGGGCCGGTGACGCGGTGCCGCGGCCGCTGAGGGAGCTCCGGTGGCTGGGTGTGGGCGAGCTAGCGCCGGTCGTTCACAGCGGCGATCGCCTTGGTCTCGTTGTCGAGTCCGACGCTTGGGGACCGGCGACCGACCGCCTGATCGCCTCGATCGTCGAGCGCGCCCGCCCCAAAACCCTGGTCGCGCTGGGACGCCGCCCGGCCGCGGAGATCGCGCGGATCTCGGCCGCGTCCAAGATCGAGATGCTGGGAAGCGGAAGCGGTGGATTCGCGGTCGGTCGCCTGCTCGGAGGGCCGTGGGGGGAGAAAACAGTCTGGATGGGGGGAGGGGGCTGACGCCGAGAGACCGCCGCTGACCCTTCACTCACCCCCGCTCCGAAACCCAACACCCGCCCCGCGAAACGATCCGCGTCGGCTCCCCCTCTCCGACTCCCTCATCCACCTCCGGCGGGTAGAGCGGATCCCCCGGCAGCAGCATCGTCAGCTCGCCCCCGATGACCCGCATTCGCGGCTCCATCGCCGGTAGCGCGCGGCCGGGAGCCGCATCGAGCACCGCCGCCGCGTCGGCGTAGCCCGCCAGCTCCTCGAGCGTCCGAAAAGTGGGTGGAGCGAGAGGAAAATCGCGCCGGCCGTGTCGCTCCAGCGCCTCGCCAGGCGTCGTCCAGAGCGAATCGATCGTCTCGCTGCGATCGTGGCACGCACTCTGCCCGTCGGGATGCCGAGCAACGAGGAAGTATGCATCGAAACGCTTCGAGCGCTGAGCCGGCGTGATCCAATGCGCGAAAGGCTCGAGCCGGTCGATCGCCAGACGCAGCCCGTGCTCCCGCGCCAGGTCGACCAGCGCCCGCTCCCCCGCGTGAACCGCCCTCCGCTCTTCCAACCAGAGCCCGCTCGCCCCTTCGCCACGCAACGCGCCACCGTCCGCGAGCAGCACCCCCGCCTCTTCGAAGCACTCCCGCACCCCCGCCACCAGCAGAGAACGGATCGAGTCCTCCCCCATCCCCAACCGTCCATCCAACCTCTCCACATCGATCGGCGCGCAAATAGCCCCGACCTCCCCATCGTCCCGATCGACCCGTCCCCCAGGGAAAACAAAGGCCCCCGGCATGAAGCTGGCGTCGAAGGCGCGCCGCACCATGAAGAGCTCGAAGCCGCCCCCCGGCCGATCGCGCAGCAGGATCACCGTCGCCGAAAGCGGGACGGCGGCTAGCCGGGGCAACGCGCCAGCCCTCAAATCACGGGCGCCCGATTCCCGGCCTTCCACTGCTCCAGACTCTGCATATACTGCGTAACCGTCGGATCCTCCGGGGCGATCTCCAACGCCCGCCGATACGCACGCTCCGCCTCGGCGAACTGACCGGCCAGGTGATAGACCAGCCCGAAGGCCGACAGAATCGAAACATCGTTCGGACGCGCCCGCGTCGCGGGACCGATCAGCTGCATCGCCTGGTTCAGCCGATCCCCATCCATCTGGCCCGTGGGCGCCATCGAGAAATGCAGATGGCAAGTGCCCAGCGCCGTCTGCACATCCGGCTGCCCCGGACAAAGCTCGTTCGCCTTCGACAGAGCCGTCTGCGCCTCATCCCACTGCGCCAAATTGCGGTGCCCGATCCCCAGCGCATACCAGGGCTGCCAGAGCGCGAGATCCTCATGCCCCTCCAGGAACGAGCGGATCGCCCCCAAGCCATCCTCGTCCGTCGACTCCCAGACCTTGTGGGTCAGCTCGTCCATCCGCGACGCCTCATCCGGATCATCGAGCCCGAAAAGCGCCAGCCGCGCATCCGCCCCCGCCGGCCCCCTCGGATCGACGTCCGACGCCTTCTTGTATGCCCCCCGAGCCGCCGCCGCATCGCCCATCCCCCGGTGCGCGTTCCCCAGGGCCACCATGCTCGGCACATGCCCCGGCGCGAAGCGCAAATGCCTCTGCAAATAGGGGATCGCCGGAGCAAACTCACCCCGTCCCACGAGCATCTCCGCGTATTCGTAGAGGACGCTCGGCATCTTCTCCGGTCGTGCAACCGCTTTCTCGAAGAAGTTGCCCGAACGCTCCGCATCCCCTTTCTCGTTGTAGTAGGTCGCCAGATTCCGTAGCGCCGGCGTGAACCCCGGATCGAGCTCCACCGCCCCGATCCACTCCGCCTCCGCCTCGTCCAGCTCGCCCCGATTGGCCAACGCCGTCCCGCGCCGCTCGCGAACCGCCGCCCCATGCCGCTCGTGGTCGGCGAGCTCCGCATAGAGCCCGTCCTCCTCCTCCTGCCTGCCGAGAAAACGGTAAAGATCGGCCAGCGCGAAGCGAGCGGGCAGATAGTCGATATCGAGCTCGATCGCCTTCTTCAGCGCCTCTTCCGCCTCGTCGGAGGCCGGTGGCTGCGAGAAAGTCGCGTGCATCGACGCCCGGATATGCCAGAGCCTGGCCGACTCCGGAAACTCCTCGAGCGCCCTCGCCAGAATCGGCTTCGCCGGCTCGACCAACTGCGGATTCCTCGGATCGAAAAAGCGCCCGAGCGTCGCAACCAACCCCTCGTGCGCATGATCCGACCCGGGCATCGCCGCCGACAGATCGAAGAAAGGCTCCAGCGACTCCTCGAGCTTCGCCGCCGGCGGTCTCGCCCCGATCTCCAGCCGCGCGACAACATCCCGCACCTGAAAAAAGGCCCTCAGCGCGCCGGCGTTCGGGAAGCGCAACCCCTCTTGCGCGGGCGGCGTATCGCCGATCTCCAGCGCACCCAGCAGCCCCTCGGTGATCGTCCCGGGCAGCGTCTCGAGGTTCTCCCGGGCGGTCGTGATGTCCTCCAGCAGGCGGCTCGACCCCGACTCCACGTCGAGAATCTGCATGCGCACCACCACCTTCTCGTTGTCTTCGAGAGTGCCGATCACCACCTTCTGGGCGGCATGCTGCTTGCCGAGCGCCCGCGCCTGGTCGTCCGGCATCGGCTTGGTGAACGCCACCAGCACCGGCGCCCCTTCCTTGGTCTGCCCCGCCAACCGGGCGTAGGCCGTCGCTAAGGAGGGACCGGAGCAGAGTCGGGACACGAGCTCCGGCAACCAGCGGGCCAGCATGGCGGTGTCGGGACCAGCTTGGGCGCCGGGAGCGACACCGGAAACGGAGAGGGGAAGAAAGAGTGCGCGCGTCACGGGATTCTCGGATGTTCGTGGTGGATCTGAGGGGCGAGGGCAAACCCCAAGTCTACGGGGATTCGTCGGTTCCTAACAACCATCGCGAGGCTCCGGCGGCCCTTTTTGGGGACGGACGATCCCGGAAGGAGGGGATGGAGGTGATACGCGAAATCGCCGCATCGACCGCAAGAACAACGCAAGCTCCAGCGGGAAGGCTGGTTGCCTT
>NYZA01000123.1 GCA_002686955.1 Gemmatimonadota bacterium | reverse complement strand
GTTCAAGGGAGTATGTGATGCTGTAACACTCTGTAAATCAACATGTTAGCGTGCAGCCATGAACGATCTGTTGGCCTTCTCTCGTGAAAGCGGTTTCGGTCTTTCCCGGTCCGCGATTAGAGGGTGCTGGCCATAAGACCATGGAAATAAACAGCTTAGATAAAGCGACTGGGCGGGCGGGTTTTCGACCGATCGGTCGAATTCTCGGGGAGCCTAGGGTCCGCGTGCCGTGCGCCTATCCAAATGCTCGATCGCCGCGAGGCGTGGGATCGATCGCCGGACGAAACGTCGACGAAATGCTTGAATCCCTGCCGAAAAAAGAGGGATGATGCCGATGTCGCACCCGCGTCAAAGAACGGCGCTCTCGGCAAGGGCGCCCGCGGCGCATCGGGTGAAGCGCAGGACCCGCGGGCCATGCCACTCATCAGCCAACCGTCTCAACAACAGAGAACGACCAACCCATGAGGCGGGCGCGCCGCGATAGCGAGCTCCCACTCCGCACCACCAAGAAGCCCCCTGCCCTTCCGTCCGCGCTTCTTTCGCGTTGCGAGCGGGTGGGAGGTTCGGCGACACGAGATCGCGCAGAACGATCCGGAGTCCCGCCGGGCACAGGCGAGAGCGAATATCTTCGATAGAGTTCGAAAATGAGTAACACCCCTTCGTCCACGACTACCTCGGTAGAGGCGTCGTCCGACTCTCTACCGGAATCGATCCAGCACCTCAAGTTCTCGGAGCACATCGTCGAGGTCGTCTCCGACTCCGGGGAGGGGGCGCAGAAATGTGGCCAGATCTTCGGAACGGTCTCGGCCAAAATGGGCAACGGAGCCTGGACGGTCGAGATAATCCCCGCGGAGATCCAGCCGCCTCCGCGAACTCCGGGCAGCGCCAGCGGCGTTCGAATTCGGATCGGAGAGGAGAAGGTCACCAACTGGGGCGATGAGACGAACCTCGTGATCGCTTTCAACGAGCAGGTTCTTTTGTCGCGGCATCGTCTCGCCGCCCTCGCCGACGATGCGACGATCCTAGTCGAGTCGATGTGGGTTGAGCATGACGACGAGAATATCCGTGCGGAGTGGCGGGCGGCCATGGAGGAGCTCAGTTCGGCGAACTACCAGATCGTTCCGGTGCCGATCCACGAGCAGTGTTTGACGGTCGTCGACAACCCGAGACGCGGCAAGAACATGTTTGTGCTCGGCCTGTTTTCGTGGATTTACGACCGCGATCTCGATCTGGTGCGGGAGCAGATCCGTTACCAATTCAGAAAGAAGGCCACGGCTGTCGCCAAGAGCAACATCGCATTGATGGAGCTGGGTGCGAAGTGGGCCTCGGAGCATCTCGATTTCCGGGTCGAGATCGCGGCCACGAAGCCCGAGCGCGCCATGGTGGTGATGAACGGAAATCAGGCCGTCGGCATGGGGGCGATCGCTGCGGGCATGGATCTGTGCGCCATGTATCCGATCACGCCGGCGACCTCGGTTTCCCACTACCTCGCCGAGATCTTCGATCAGGTCGGGGGGACCGTACACCAGGCGGAAGACGAGATTTCGGCCGTCGGGGCGGCGATAGGAGCCTCCTACGGCGGAAAAGTGGCGTTCACCGTCACATCCGGCCCCGGCATGGCGCTGAAAACGGAGTTTCTGGGCCTGGCGGTGATGACCGAGATCCCTCTGGTCGTCGTCGATGTTCAGCGGGGGGGGCCAAGCACCGGGCTGCCGACCAAGGTGGAGCAATCGGATCTGTTGGCGACAATTTTCGGCCAGCCCGGTGACGTTCCCAAGGTCGTCATGGCGCCTTCGACCATCGAAGAGTGTTTCCACTCCATGATCGCCGCGAGGCGGATCGCCGAGGCCCTTCGCACAGTGGTCGTAGTGCTCACCGATGCGAATCTGGCGACTGGAGTGCAGCCTTTCCCACGGCCGGCCCTCGATGTGCGCTGGCAAGGCAGTCCTCCCGATATGTCGCCCGTTCCCTCGGGGGTTCAGCCCTACGATTGGGACGACGAGCTCGGGCTCGCCGATCGTTTCGTTCCGGGACGCAAGGGAGGCATGCACACGGCGACCGGATTGGCGCACGACCGTACCAGCAAGATCGACTACAGCCCGGATGTGAACCAGATGGGCTGCAAGATGCGCGCCAGGAAAGTGGCGGTATTTCAAGAAAGCCTCAAGCCACCGGTCGTTCACGGGGAGCAGAGCGGAGATCTGATCGTGGTCGGATGGGGATCGACCCGCGGTGCGATCGAAGAGGCGGTGGATCGCGCGAGGACAGAAGGGCTGCAGGTGTCGTCCCTCCACCTCACATTCCTCTCCCCGATGGAGCCTGGCCTGAAGGAGATTCTCTCCAGGTTTGGTCGAGCCATGACGGTCGAGATCAACTACAGCGACGATCCGGGCGACCCCCACATCACCTCCGAAAACCGTCGCCTCGGGCAGCTCTGCTGGCTTTTGAGGGCGCACACGCTGGTCGATCTGGACTGTTGGACGCGGGTTCCGGGAGAACCGCTTCGCCCCGGCGAAATCCTGAACGCCATTCGCGACATGTTGGCGAAGGGAGCAACGCAATGAGTGAGCTCACCTGCTCGCTGCTCACCTGCGGCTACGAAGAGGAACAAGAGTACACCATGGACGACTACACCGGCCGCCTGGCGCGCTGGTGTCCCGGCTGTGGTGACCACGGGGTTTTGACCGCGATGCAGCGCATGCTCGAAGCGGAGCAGTTGAAACCGGAAGACACCGTCTTCGTTTCGGGAATCGGTTGCTCTAGCCGTTTCCCCCACTATGTGAAAACCTACGGTTTTCACGGGATCCATGGCCGCGCCCTTCCGGTTGCAACAGGTATTCGATTGGCGCGACCCGATCTGAACGTCTTCGCCGTCATGGGCGATGGGGACTGTTGCTCGATCGGCACCGCGCATTGGATCCATGCGATCCGCTACAACGTCAATATGGTCACGTTGCTGCTCGACAACAACATTTACGGTCTTACGAAGAACCAGAGCTCGCCCACCTCGCCGCAGGGGCACCCGAGCTACACACAGCCGAAGGGGAGCTTCCTACCCGCGCTCAATCCAACGGCGGCGACCCTCGGCGTGACGAACGCGTCATTCGTCGCCCAAACGGCGGATTGGGTACCGAGTCATCTTTTCGAGACTCTGCGGGCGGCGTTCATGCATCGGGGCTTCTCGTTCGTGCGGGTTCTGCAACGCTGCCCCGTCTGGACACCGAAGGTGTTCGAGGATGCCGTCATCGATCCGAAGCAGACGGAGCTCTTGACGCACGAGCGGGGGATTCGAGACGAGGCTTCCGCCGCGATCTACACGAACACCCGTTCCCACGACCCGAGCGATCTCAACGAAGCACAGAATCTGGCGAACGAGGTGGGTGTGCGCCTCGGGCTTTTCTATCGCGATGAATCGGCCCCGCGCTACGAGGAGACGCGAAGGCTTCCCGTCTACACGGCCGAGGAGAAGATCGAGATTCTCGACAAGGAGCTGGATCGATATGCCGTCTGACAACCGACAAGAGGCAGCCCTCGCGGCCCTGACCGGTCCCCTGACCCACTTCCGATCCTGCCTGGCGGCCACAGTCGAGGAGATTCGTGACCAGACCACCATGCATAGCGATAACGGCGCCGTCGGTGGCGACGATCTCGGCCGTTTCGGCGTAGACCACATCGATCCCGAACGTTTTGCCCTGCTGATCTCTCAGCGGACCAGCGTCGACCATGAGGCCACTCTGAGGATTCAACGGGCGGCGGGAGTGCTCAGCGGTCTCGTGGAGAAGGAGTCCGATCTCTTCGTCACCCAGATCGGGCCGAATCAATCCCTGCGCGATGCGGTGGATCGGGCATTCGCCGATGCCGGTTGCGCATTCGGTGCGGCGCGTTTCATCGAACGACTGCGAAACGAGCCGAATGTGGAAGAAGGCGCGGGGGAACTGGAACGATTCCCCTTCTATCTTTGGAATCGAAAGGAGCGGCGGATCGCTCCGCCGCTGGTCGTGAATCTGGAGGGGGCGGCGCTGCGGGCCGATGAGCTGGTCGGCTTCATGGATGGAAGAGCGAAGATCGTTCTGCTGGTGCATGGCGAGGCGCCGCCTGCCTCTTTGGTCCGGCTGATCACGCCGGGCACATTTGTCGCCCAGACCACCGACGGCGAGGTGCTCCGCCGTTTCGGCGAGTTCGAGGGACCGGGAGTGGTCGCCTGGTTGCCCGGCGGCGCCGCGGTCTTCACCCACGACCCCCATGGGGGAGCTCAGCTCTCGGAGCGGCTCCGGGTCGACGCTATTCCGGAAGAGCGCCCCCATCGCAGACTGGGCGGCAGGAGTATTCGACAGCAGACCGAAGATCTGCGCCAGCTCCATGCGCTGGTGGCCGGATTGCATGAGCAGCCGGCTCCGGTCCGCGTTCCTGAAACGAGTGAACCCGCCGAATCCAGGGTGGATGCACCGGCGGGGCAAGGGGCCGAAGCGAAAAGTTCGGGGGAAGCTCCGGCTGAGGTGTCGCCGGTCCAAGAGCTGGCCAAATGGATCCTCTCTAGGACCGATCTGAGCGGCATGCCCTAAGGGTCGGCGAAGGAATAACTTCCCATGTTTGCATCCCATCTTCGGCGCATCTTTGGCCGATCGGCGAGCTCCGAAATCCTCAAAAGGGCGCTGCCATTCCTCCGGTTTCGGAACTCACCGATCGACCAGATCTACACCAAATCTGGGCGCAAACATGGGAAGCTATTTCTTCGCCGACCCTTATTGCCGTGGATCGCCCTGATCGGTCTCTCGGCGGGCCCGGCTGAGGCGCAGCCCTGGCTTACGCAGCATATCGGGCAGTACGACGAGATCGATTGGCGGGCGCGGGTGGCGCGCTCGCTCGGGCAGTCGAACAGTGGGGGCGAAGAGGGGCTCATCGCAGCGGAAGAGGGGGCGATCGCGGCGATGGTTGCTCTGCTTGCGCGGGTCCGGATCGACGCAGGGACCACGGTGGCGAGTCGGGTCGAGCAGAGGCCGGAGCTCAATGCGCTGCTGTCCACGCGGATCAGAGATGTGGCCTCGAGGCGCCGCTCCAATCGAGCCGACGGAGGGCTCATGGTGCGCCTGGAGCTCGACTTTCTGAGGGCGCTCTCGCCGCTCGTGGCACCGCCGATCGGTGGCGGCAAGCCGCTGGTGCCCCTGGTCTGTCCCACCTGTGGGCAACGGTGGCCCGAGGCGCGCCCTTTTCCGGTCGGTGTGGAACAGGGTGGCGCCGAGGGACCGCCGATCACGGGCATCGTGCTGCAGGCCGGCAACCTGCGCTACGAGCCGGCTCTCTTTCCCCGGTTGGTCGATCTCGAGGGCCACGAGGTGTACGGACCCGCCTTCGCTCGTGATGACGCGGTTCATGTCGACGGACTCGTTGCGTATTTGAGCCCCGGGGATCCTCATCTCAGCCACCGAGTCGGCGCAAATCCGCTGGTGTTGACACCGCTCGGCGTGAGAGCGACCTGTGATTTCGTTCTCGGCGACGACGATGTTCGGAAGATGCACGGAAGCGCACGCAGCCTGAAGATGTTGCAGGAATGCCGCGTCGTAGTGGTGAACGGGGATGCGCGAGCCGAAGTGTCGAAGGGCGATGGGGGCGGCACGTGATGATCAAGCGCCAGCGGATTCCGGCCGGTCCGATCGCCGCTCTCTTGGGAGCGGGTGCCGTCGCCGTGGCCGGGTGGCGCTTCCTCTCGGTGCCTATCCTTGTGATCCTCGCTTCGTATCTGCTCTATCCCTACCGCCGCCAGGATTGGGGGCGGCGCCTGCTCGTCGCCGTTCTGGTCGTGGGCGGGTGTTGGCTCGCCAGCGAGGCGAAGGCGGTGGTCGCACCCTTCGTCGTCGCGGCGTTGTTGGCGTATCTGGGCGATCCGACGGTCGATCGTCTCGAGCGCTGGGGGTTGTCGCGCTCGCTTTCGATCGGGATCTTGCTGGTTCCGCTCGGCGCGGCGGCGGCGCTCTGCGGCATGTGGCTGGGGCCGTTGGTGGTGGGCGAGATCGGGCGGCTGGCCGAGAAGGTGCCGGAGGCGGGAGGGACGGCGCTGGCCTGGGCGCGGGCGATCGTGGAGCGGATTCCGGTCGCCACCTGGGATCTGGAGTGGGAGGGCTATCTGGGCGAGATCGCGGACTACGGCTGGGTGGCGGTGAAGCAGATGGCCGGCGGAGCGCTCAGCATCGGGCGTGGAGTCAGCGCGGTGGTCAGCGTGATCTCCTATGTCGTGCTGACGCCGATCATCGCCTTCTATCTGCTCAGGGATTGGGACAGGATCATCGCGGCGCTCGACGCGTCGATCGAGGCGCGGAGCCGGGAGCGGGTGCGTCGTATCGCCCGGCGAATGGATGAGATTCTGGGCGCCTATTTCCGCGGGCAGGGGATGGTCTGCGGTGCGATCGGCCTGTTGACCTTTGGGGGACTCCTCCTCTTGGGCGTCGATTTCGCCCTCCTGCTCGGCGTGATCGCCGGAGTCTTCAATTTGGTGCCGGTGATCGGGTTGGTGGCCTCGGTGGTGCCCGCGGTGGCGGTCGCCCTTTTCTCCGCCGATCCGGTGCTCACGACGGTCAAGGTGCTCGGAGTCTTCGGCGTAGTGCAGATCTTGGAGCAGGCTCTGCTCTCGCCCCGGCTGGTCGGCGAGAGTGTCGGCCTCCATCCGGCGCTGGTGATGCTGGCGATCCTGGTCTTTCCGATCTTCTGGGGCTTTGTCGGTGTACTGGTCGCCGTGCCCGCCATGGCGGCGGCCGGTGTTCTGCTCGAGGAGCTCAGGAGATAGCCCAGGCACTAGGAGCCTGTTGCGCATAGACTTTCGAGCCCGGTATTCGAGCTCGTTTCGAGATCAAGGAGCTGGGTCCGCGGGAAGGCTGGTTGCCTTTCAAGGACTTAGCGACGCAGAGATCGGAACG
>NYZA01000122.1 GCA_002686955.1 Gemmatimonadota bacterium | reverse complement strand
CTCGCGGCTTCGCGGGAGACATGGGGAATCGCGCTCGCGACGGTGTCTGAGTTTTGGAGTGTCGTGACTCATCCGAGAGCCGGTAAGCGCCCTTCGCGTCCTGAGGATGCGCGCGCCTTCATCGAGGCGCTGCGGCGGGACGGAGGGTTGGAGATCTGGCGCCCCTCGTCCGGGTTCGGCGAACGCTTGACGCTCCTCGCCCGAGACAGAAATATCTCCGGCCCCCGCATCTTCGATCTGCAGATCGCTCTGACGGCCCGCGAGGCCGGGGCCGCCGAAATCTGGACCCACGATGCGGGGTTTCTGTCGCTGGCCGGATTGCGGGTGCGCGACCCGATCGAGTAAGTGCGGCGACCCGTGGTGAGTGCGCGGTTCTCCCCCATTTCTACGCCCTGGAAATCGGCGACCAACCCGGTCACAATCCGCCCATCACGCGGCAAGGACCAGACCACGGAGACCTATGAACGCCGAAGCAACATCCCCGTCCGCCGGCCTTCTCAAGGGCCTGCGCGTCGTCGAGATCGGGCGTCGGATCGCGGGGCCGATCGCGGGCATGGTCCTGGCGGAGCAGGGAGCCGAGGTGATCCGTGTCGTGGACAGATCGGCCGAGAGCGACGATCGGCTTCGCGACGCGATCCTCGCGCGGGGGAAGACCGAAACGCCCCTCGACCTCGGTCGGGACGACGACAGAGATCGGCTGCTCCGGCTGCTCGCTCAGGCCGACGTCGTAGTGGAGAATCTGGCGCCGAGTCGACTGCGGGCGCGTGGAATCGATTTCGACGAGCTGCGGCGGGAGCGGAATCCGGGACTGGTGAGCTGCAGCCTTCACCCCTTCCCCGCAGGCGACCCTCGGGCGGAGTTGCCGGACCACGAGGCGATCGCCGGCGCCGCGGGACTGCTCTACGAAAAGCCGCTGGGGCCGCCCCGCTTCCACGATTTTCCGATCGGCTCGGTGGTGGCGGGGCTCTTCGGGGCGAACGGGATCATGGCGGCCCTGATCGCGCGGCTCTCGATCGGCCGGGGACAGCACGTCGGAGCGACGCTCTACCGCTCCGCGCTCTTCTCGCAGATTCTGCTAATCCTGATCAAGGGCGGAATGCCGCGGGGTTTTCTGCCCTTCAAGATGGTGGGGACGCCCTTTATGGGGCCTTGGCTTTGCAAGGGTGAGCGCTATATCTATCTTCACATCACCTTGCCCGCGCACAACGCGAAGATTCTGGAGGTGCTCGAGGAGATCGGCTACGAGACGGAGGTCGGACGGCTGCGCAAAGTGATGTCGGCTCAGACCGCGCGCGATCCGAGCCAGGTCGGGAGCATCGCCGAGGCGAAGAAACTGAAGCGGCTCTACGGCGAGATTTTCCTCACGAAAACTCCAGACGAATGGGAAAAGACCCTTGGGGACGATCTCTGTTGCATCAAGATCCGCAGGGCGGACGAGTGGCTTCGCGACAGTGCCGAGGCGGGGATGTCGGATGCGTGCGTCGTCGAGGATCCGGTCTTTGGTGAGCTGATGGCTCCGGGGGCGGCGGTGGTGATGCCGGAGCATCCGCCGGTGATTCGGCCGCGTGAAATCGTGGACGACCGGTTGGCGGGGGTGCTCGAACGATGGGAATCGGCGCCGGTGGAAACGGCGGTAGGGATGGAGGCGATTGGCGAGCTTCGCCACCCCCTCGACGGGGTCCGGGTGCTCGATCTCGCTCGCGTCATCGCGGGGCCCTGCGCGGCTCGGATTCTGGCGGAGTTCGGAGCAGAGGTGATTTCGGTGCAGAGCCCCACCAATCTCGATTGGGCGCTCTCCTTCCATCTTCTCTTCAATGCGGGCAAGAGGTCGGTGACGCTCGACTTCAGGAGCAATGAGGGGAAGGAGAAGTTGTGGGCGCTCATGGAGGAGTTTCGTCCCCACGCCTTCATACAGAATTACCGGCATCTCGATCTTGCGAAGACGATCGGCGTAGATCCGGACTCGGTTCACGCCCGCTATCCCGAGATCGCCTATACGCATCTCAACGCCTACGGCAACGAGGGGATCTGGAGGGACCGCCCCGGTTTCGAACAGGTCGTGCAGGCGGTGAGTGGGATTCAGATTTCGTATGCGCGCGGAGAGCGGCCGAGGTTGCTCCCGGCTCCAGTGATCGACATCGGCTCGGGGTTGCTCGGCGCCTTCTCTACCTTGATCGGTCTCTACAACCAGAAGAGGTGCGGCGAAGGCTCGGTGGGCACGACCCACCTGACGACAATGGCGTTGCTTCTGCAAGTCGATTCGATCTCCGCCGCTCAGAGAGAGGAATCCCTTCATCAGTCACGAGATAAGCTGGGTTCGGCCGTTCATGATTCGGCGCACGAGATCGTTCAAGGGTTGGTGCGGGCGCGAGATGGCCGAGCATGTGTCGCCGGTCCGCGTGCGGAGATCGCGAGATGGCTCGAAAGGGAGGGAGTCTTGAAAGGGGAAGGAGGCGATCCGCTCGTCGCTGCCGCGAAGGGGCTCCGAAAGCAGCCGATCTCGTACTGGCAACGGAGCATCGAGAATGCGGATCTCGCCCACAGTATCGCAATGCTCCCGCAACAGAAGCTGAAAGGGCTTCTCGCAAACAAGAGCTTCTCCAGGCACAACTCGATTCCTCAGATCCGAAAGCGCGACTATCCCGGTTGCCCGTCGGCGTTCAACTTCGTACGCAACCCGATCGAGATGTCGCTCACACCGATCGCGGACATCTCTCCACCGCCCATGCGGGGTGCCGACACACGCGAGATCATGGCTCGAATCGGTGAGGATCTGCCGGAAGGCGCCGGCACGACGACCTATCCGGAGAACAAACCCCTCTTCGTCTGGCTGGGCAGCTTGATCCGTTGGGGCTACTTCGCCTGGCGCTCCGGCAATGTCTGAGCTGCGGGTAGCGATCGACGCGCGATGGCTCTTCTTCAATCGGTCGGGTACCGGCATCAATCGGCGGACTTTGAGGCTGGCACATCATTTGCCCCAAGTCGATCCCGACGTGCGGGTCGACATGGTGTACAACTTCGTGCGTTCTCGACACAGAAAAGCGATCGAGGGGTTCGGCGCGCCGGGAGTGCGTCCCCGAGTGATCCGAATACCGCGTGTTCAGCTCGAGTGGCTCTTGGTGCAGAGGCGACTGCCGGCGGAAATGTTGCTAGGTCCATTCGATGTCTGGCATGGGGAGTTCTTCTTCGCGCCGGCGACGATTCGGGCGAAGAGCCTGGTGTTGGTCCACGACCTTTACAGCGTGCATGTGCCTGAGTCGCTGCCGAACAACTTGTGCCGCTATCTTCAGCGACACTTGAAGCGCGTCTGCGCGGGCGCGAGCGGGATCGCAACGGGCACGGCCGCCGTCGCTGACGAACTGGTTGACCATCTTGGAGTCGATCGAGACCGAATCCACATTCTGTACCCCGGCTTCGATCCGCCGCGGCCGATGGAAGAGCACGAATCCGCGGTGCTCGATCGCCTCGGCCTCGAGTCAGGTGGGTACATCTTCTTCCTGGGCACGCTCGTCCGCTGGAAGAACCTGGACGGAATTCTCGACGCCTTCGAGATGATCCGTCGCGACGCACGCCGGCCGTTGAAACTGGTGCTGGCCGGCCCACGGATGGACAACGGCGACGTGGAGATGGAGAAGCGGCTCGAGGAGGCGGCGAAATCACCTGATATCGTGTTTCCGGGATTCGTCGCCGAGGAGGATCTCGACACGCTCTATCGCTCCGCGCTTTGCTTTCTCTTTCCCTCGCACTACGAGGGATTCGGGATCCCGGTGCTCGAGGCGATGGCACGCGAGGTGCCGGTCGTGGCGTCGAAAGCACCGGCCCTGCTCGAGGTGACCGGGGGCGCCGCACTGCACGCCGACTCGCGAGACCCGGCCGAAATCGCTTCGGCGGTTCTTCGCCTGGCGGATGACGAGAAGTTGCGCGGGGAGCTCGTCGAGAAGGGTAAGGAGCGGGTCAGGGCTTTCTCCTGGAGCAAGATGGCGCGCGACGCGCTGGATATCTACTCCCGGCTGGAACCGCGGCGCCGCTGGCGGAGGGGTGCGTGAGGCGGCTGCTGATCATCACGACGCTCGACTTCGAGCGGGAGCCGAACCAGCGGGTGCAGGTGCTCGCATCGCTCCTTCGCCCCGACTTCGACGAAGTGGTTGCCGTCTATCGCGTCCAGCGGGACCCGCAAGGGCCGGCGGGCGACACGATCGGGGTCCTGACGCAGCGAACGTCGAGAGATGAGCGGGACGGAATCGTTAGGGTGGCGGTGGATCCCCTCTGGAACGCGCCACGGGGCCGCGACCTGCGCTATATCGGTTTCATAAAGGAACCGATGGACATCGGGGGGCTGGCGTGGGGCGTGCTCCGCCACGCGCCCGGTCCCTTCGATGTCGCGATCGCGGAGGGCCCGACCGAGGGAGCGGCGGCACATCTCCTGCGCGCGCTCGGCCGCGTCGAACGAATCGTCTATGACGACTTCGATTGGGTGCCGGGCTGGCACCGTCGGCGATTCCGCGTCAAAGCCTTGTCATGGCTCGAGCGGTGGGCGATCGCCGGTTCCGACCGGGTCGTGTCTACGGGACAGTACCTTGCCCTCTTGCGCCGCGTGCAGACCGGCCGTTCACCGGTCTGGATTCCGAACGGAACTCCGCGGCGATTGCGACCGGACGAGAGCGAGATCAGCACGAAGGATGGTGGCGACTCGGAGCCGATCCTGCTCTATACGGGCAATCTCCATCTGCCCTACTCGGGGCTTGACGCCGTCATAGCGGCGATGCCGGCGATTCGATCCCGAGCCCCGGGAACACGGCTGATCGTCGTCGGCTCCGGGAGCGAGCCGGATCTCGCGGCGATTCATGGAGCGATCACCAAGGCCCACGTCGCCGGCGCGGTCGAGCTGGTGGGTCGAGTGCAACGCGATGAAGTGGACCAATACCTGCGCCGGGCCACGATCGGAATGGCGATGTTTCCGCCGAGTCGACTGCGCCGCTTCGCCTTCCCCTACAAGGTGATCGAGTACATGGGGGCCGGTCTGTCGGTGGTCGGAACCGAGTGCTCGGAAACGGCGCGGATCATCCGCTCTCACGGCATCGGCGAGACCGTTCCCTTCGAGCCCGAAGCGATCGCCGGCGGTGTGTCGCGACTCCTGGGCGATACGAGGCGCCGCCGTGAGATCGCCGAGCGAGGATACGCGGCGGCGGAGGGCTACCTCTGGGAGCGAATCGGAGACCGCTACCGTGAGGTGATCCACTCCCTCCAGGCCTGATCACAGCGGCTTGATGCGTAGGCTCACCGTCCCCAACTGCCCACCCGCGGTCGCATTGACCGTGACCAGCTTCTCACCCACCAGCTCCGATTCGTTCACCTGCATCTCGAATGTGGCGCTCGCCTCGCCATTGTCGTCGGTCACGACCGTGTCGTTGCCGGTGATCTGACCTTCGTCGGCGGCGAAGCTGACCACTTTGCGCGCCACCCGATTGTCGTTGCGATCTGTGACGACCGCGGTCAGCTCCGATTCCACCGTCCGGGATTCGCCCTCCTGGAGCTCGTGCACGGCCGGCTCCGCCAGCAGGATCACGGTCTCGATCGAGTAGCCGATCTGCACGCTGACCGAATCGGTGACGCTGCCGCTGTGCGCGCTCACGAGTGCCGTCCCTTCCAGAGGAGAGGAGCGAAGAGTGGCGAGTGCCACCCCGTCCACCGTCGACGCGACGTCCTCGGATAGCGTACCCAAGGTCGTCGAGAAGAAGACGAGGGTTCCGTCGGCGACGATCCCCTCGGCCGGAATGATGCGGGCGCTGATCTCCGAGGTCGACTGGCCGTCCGCCTCGATAATCGGTTCAGAGGCGGAAACGATCATCGTGGAGCCGGCGGGGGCATAGAGGGGAAGCTCGTCGCACGACAGGGAGGCAAACGCCAGCCAGAGAATCGGTGCGGCCGTCATGATCGTCTTCGTGAGAGTCATCGGGTTGAACCTCCGTGTGCCCTCTGGGGCGATTCCGCCTGTTCGCGGATTGGATCCGCCCGGAATCGAATCCCGAGCGGCCGGCAGGAGTATATAGAGTGTGCGAGCATGGTGTCGGATCGAACCCGGAACGAATCCATGATCGAGTCGCTGCTTTTTATCGTCTTTCTGACACTTACGGTGATCGTTCTCGCAAAGATCGCTCTTTTCTGTTTCGGCGCCCTTTTCTGGCTGATCACCCTTCCCTTCAAGATCCTTGCGGTCGTGCTCTCCTTTTTGCTTTTCGCCTTGCTTCTACCGATCAAGATCGCGGGGGCCGTCATCGCCTTGGTGCTCTTTAGCGTCTTGCTGCCGATCCCCCTCCTCGCTCTCGCCTTCGCCGTGGTGATGGCGATGCTCGGCATCGGCGTGGCGCTGGTGGTTCCGCTGCTGCCCTGGATCGTCCTGGCCGTGGTCATCGGCATGCTGCTGAGGGGGAAGCAGGCGACGGCCGGAGCATGATCCATGGACCGCACGAGCAGAGGTGCGTGCGGGCCCTGGTTCAGGGCCGAGTACAGGGCGTGGGCTTTCGATGGTTCGTGAGGAACGCCGCGAGGGAGCGCGCGCTCGCCGGTTGGGTGCGCAATCGCTTCGACGGATCGGTGGAGCTGGAGATTCAGGGCCGTGCCCGCGATCTCGAATCGCTTTTCGACGCGCTCCGACGCGGCCCCGGCTCGGCCAGGGTCGATCGAATCGACACAGAGGACCTTCCACTCGACCGAAATCGGAGCGGTTTCGAGATCAAGTTCTGATTCGATTCGGCATCACCCGCGCCGGCCTCGCAGGTAGTCGGCGACCCGTTCCAGCTCCGACTGTAGCGACTCGACCGAGATTTCATCCAGCTCCCCCCTCGTGCACCGATCTTCCGCATCACGCGCCACTGCGCTGAGCGTGTCGGCGCCGACGCTGCCGGAAGAGCCCTTGAGCGTGTGGGCCTCGTGTCTGGCGGCCACCACATCCCCCTCCGCGATCGCCTCGATCAGAGATTTGATCCGCTCTCGGCCGTCGCTGACCAGCAGCTCCAACAGATCGATCTCGAACTCCTCGCTCCCGCCCGAGGCCTCCTTCAGGCGCCTTTCGTCGACGACGTGTTGAACCGACATTCCTCTCTCCAATCGCCAATTCCGCGGCCCGGACCTGCCTTCATCGTCACCGCCAGCCACCCGATCGGCGCGGCCACCG
Source organism: Gemmatimonadota bacterium (assembly GCA_002686955.1). Lineage (GTDB taxonomy): Bacteria. Next base: position 9,004 of record NYZA01000122.1, on the reverse strand, counting down.
CGGATCTCCAGTGGGACTTGCTCATCGCTCCACGCGGCCCCCCGGGACTTGGGCGTCGCATCGGTGCCCGACAATGGTAGCGTGTTCGCCCTGTCCGGTGTGCCCCGAGCCAACGAGGAGGTCGAAGATGACCGGTTACCCCCGCTCTCCCACGATTCATGGAGATACCGTGGTTTTCGTGGCGGAAGACGACTTGTGGACAGTCCCCGCCGGCGGCGGAGGGGCCCGCCGCCTCACCGCCAATCTCGGCCCCACGACCCGCCCGCGGCTCTCACCCGACGGAACCTGGATCGCTTTCGCCGGGCGCGAGGAGGGACCGCCGGAAATCTACTGCATGCCCTCCGCGGGCGGTCCGGCGAAACGACTCACCTTCTTGGGAGGCTGCCTGCCAGCCGGGTGGAGCCGCGATGGCGACCGGATCCTCTTCGCATCGAGTCATGGCAAGCCTTTCGACGGCCTGCACGAGATCTACGAGCTCCCCCGCGAGGGCGGACACCCCTCCCCGCTCGGCACCGGTCAGGCCCTGACCATCGCGCTTGGGCCGCACGGAGCGATCGTTCTGGGACGAAACGGCCTCGACGCGGCGCGATGGAAGCGATACCGAGGCGGAACCAGTGGTCGCCTCTGGATCGATCCCACCGGTGAGGGCGAGTACCGTCCCCTGATCGAGATCGACGGCAATCTCGGGTGGCCGATGTGGATCGGGGAGCGGCTCTACTTTCTGTCCGACCACGAGGGGATCGGAAATATCTACTCCTGCCTCGCGACCGGCGAGGACTTGCGCAGACACAGCGACCACGACGAGTTCTACGCCCGCAACCCGACCACCGACGGCGAGCGGATTGTGTACCACGCCGGAGGGGATCTCTATCTCCTCGACCCGGACGCGGACGAGCCGGAGAAGATCGACGTGCGCTTGAACAGCTCCCGAACCGAGCTGAATCGACGCTTCGCATCGGCCGGCGACTATCTGGCGAGCATATCGATCCACCCCGACGGCCATTCGCTCGCCGCCACCATCCGAGGCCAGATGCACACTTTCGCCGGATGGGAAGGGGCCGTGTTGCAGCATGGGAAGGCGCACGGTACACGGTATCGGTCGGTCCAATGGAAGAGCAGCGGTGATCATCTGGTCTGCATCTCCGACGAGACCGGCGAGGAGTCGATCGAGATCCACGATATCGCCGGAGACGATGTGCCCCGACGGCTCGAGAATTTCGATCTCGGCCTCGCGACACTCATGAAGGTCTCGCCAAGGGGGAATCTAGCCGCGGTCGCGAATCAGCGCTTCGAGCTATTCCTCGTCGACTTGGAAAACGCAGCACACACTCTGATCGATCGTAGCGAATTCGCGAGAATCGGCGACATCGCCTGGTCCCCGGATGGTGACTGGATCTGCTACACTTTTGGCGCGACGATCCAGAGCATGCAGTTGAAGCTGCACCGGGTGTCCACGGGGGAATCGCGCGATGTCACCGCCCCGGGATTCGTCGATCTGTCTCCCAGCTTCGATCCCGAAGGCAAGCACCTCTATTTTCTATCGTACCGCGAGTTCAATCCGGTCTACGACAGCCACCATTTCGATCTCGGTTTTCCACACGGCGCGCGCCCCTTCGCCATCGTTCTGCAAGAGGACGCACCTTCTCCTTTCGTCCCGGATCCGCGACCGGTGGGAGACGAGATGCGAGCGAAGGAGGCGCTGCAGCGGGGCGAGAACGGTGGGACCGACGCTTCCAAGGAACATGAAGCGACCCGAATCGACCTGGAGGGGATCGACCGCCGTGTCGTTGCATTCCCGGTGCCGGAAAGACGGTACACACGCATTCGAGGAGGTCTAGGCAAGGCTCTCTACACATCGATTCCGGTCGCGGGAGCGATCGAGATGGAATTCTGTGAGATCGAAGAAAGGCCGGAGGGCGTCCTTCATATGTTCGACATGGTGGAACAGAAGGAAGAGCGATTCGCCGAGAAGATCTCCAGCTTCGATGTCTCTACCGATGGGCGCATCGTCGTCTATCGCTCCGGGAAGAAGCGCCTGCGTCTGCTCCCAACATTCGAGGCACCCGGGAGCGAGCTCCCCGAGAAGGGAAGAAGGAGCGGATGGGTCGATCTCGATCGTGTTCGTGTGGAGGTCGATCCCAGAAGTGAATGGCGCCAGATGTTTCGAGAGAACTGGCGCTTGATTCGCGACAATTTTTGGACGGCCGATCTGTCCGATGTCGACTGGCGGCGCGTGTTTCGGCGCTATGAGCCTCTGCTCGATCGGATCGCGACCCGCTCGGAGCTCTCCGATCTCTTCTGGGAGGTTCAGGGAGAGCTGGGAACCTCGCACGCCTACGAAGTGGCCGGCGACTACCGCCCGTCCCCCCGATACGACCAAGGTCTGCTGGGCGCCGACTTCGAATTCGATCCCGATTCCGGTGCCTATCGAATTACGCATATCGTGCGAGGTGATTCCTGGGCAGCACGTAGCGATTCGCCGCTGGGTCGCCCCGGAATCAACATCAGCGAAGGAGATCTGCTCGTAGCGATCGGCGGAAAGAAGCTGGGCGCGTCGTTTCCCCCGGGCGCGGCGATGGTCCATCAGGCCGGCCGAGAGGTCGCTCTGACTATCAGGTCCGAGCCCGGCGATCGCACCTTGTCGGTCAAGGCGCTGCGCGACGAGAGCCCGGCCCGCTACAGGGAATGGGTGGATCGCAATCGTGCGAGGGTTCACCGCGAAGGCGGGGGCCGTATCGGATATGTGCACGTGCCCGACATGGGGCCGCACGGTTTCGCCGAGTTCCACCGCTACTATCTGGCCGAGATCGGCAAGCAAGCGCTCATCATCGATGCCCGTTTCAATCGCGGCGGTCACGTTTCCCAGCTGCTCCTCGAGAAGCTGGCCCGCAAGCCGGTCGGCTATTCCCAACCGCGGTGGGGAGTTCCGGAGCCCTACCCCTCCGACTCGATCCCGGGGCCGATGGTCGCTCTGACGAACGAGTTCGCCGGATCGGACGGCGATATCTTCAGCCACTGCTTCAAGCTGATGAAGCTCGGTCCCCTCATCGGGACCAGAACCTGGGGCGGAGTAGTGGGCATCTGGCCGAGGCATGCCCTGGTCGACGGAACGGTCACGACCCAGCCGGAGTTCTCGTTCTGGTTCAGCGATGTCGCATGGGATGTCGAGGGTCACGGCACCGATCCCGATATCGAAGTGCCTTATCGTCCCCAGGACTATGTTGCGGAGCGCGATCCCCAGCTCGAGCGCGGAATCGCCGAGATCATCACGCTGCTCCGAGAGTCGCCGGAATCGCCCAATTTGGGGGAGCGACCGAAGCGTACGCTCCCGACCCTTCCCCCGCGTGTGAGGCGACCCGCATTGTGAGCCGATTGCTCGCCTTGATGGCGCTGATCGACTTCGGACTCTTGTCGATCGCAACCGTGCTCGGATTCGGACATGTGGCCGGCGCCCCCGGTGGAGCCCATATCGGCGTGGCATTGGCGGCTGCCGTGTTCACGCTGATCACCCATTGCGCCGTCTTCACATATCTGATCGGGACCGGAATCGGGATCGGCGAAGCGGTCGATGGACACCGGCTCCCCGAGGAGCTCAAGCGCCGTGCCGCACGCTTCAAGGCCCGCGCGTTCCCCTTCGCCCTCTTCAGCATGCTCCTGGTCATCCTGACAGCGGCGCTCGGAGCCCGTGTCGACATCGGCACCGGCGGCCCCATGCCCCACCTGGCCTCCGCGCTCATCGCCCTCGCCTTCAATCTCTGGACCTACCCGATCGAGATCCGGGTCGCCGCCGAAAACGCGGAGCTGATGGCGGAGATCAACGTTCTTGCGGAGCAAATGTTGGAGCGCGAGTCGCTGAGTCGAAGCGCCTGAGCATGCCCCGAAGAACGTGCCCCGCGATGGCCGGGTTCTCCCTTAGACGTCGGCTCGAATACTCGAACCAGGCTTCGCCGAAAGGCACGTAGAGCCGGAGCGATTCGGCGCGATCGAGCAGCACTTGCTCCAGCTCCCGGTCCACACCGAGAAGCATCTGGAATTCGTATCGCTTTCTCGGCGTCCTCTTCCTGCGCAACATCTCCAGCGAATCCCATACTAACAGTTCGTCGTGCGTCGCGATGCCGACGTGCCCCTGCCCCTTCAGCAAGATCTCCAAGGTGCGCACAAAGTTCCGGCGGACGCATTCAGCGTCGATCCATGCGATCGATTTAGGCTCTCGATAGATCCCCTTGCAGAGCCGTACGTCCGCCCCCTCCTCTACCAGAAGCGCCGCATCGTCCGGCGTTCGCCGCAAACATGCCTGCAGCACCGCCCCCACACGAGGGAACTCCGAACGCAGACGGCTGAAGATCCGAAGTGTCGCGTCGGTCACGCGCGAGTCCTCCATATCGATCCGCACATATCGACCGATCGAATGCGCATGCGAGATCAGTCGGCGCAGCTCGGCGACACATCGCTCCTCGTCGATCAGAAGTCCGATCCCGGTCGGCTTGACCGAGATGCCCGAATCAAGCCGGAGCCGGTCCATCTCGTTCAGAACATGGATATAGAGATCAACGGTCGCCTCGACCGCGCTGAAGTCGGCAGCTTCCTCACCCAGCACGTCGATCGTCGCCCGTGCGCCCCGCTCATTGAGGTCGCGGACCACATCGATCGCCTGGTCGACGCGGTCCCCGGCGATGTAGCGATCACTCACCCTGCGCACCAGACTCTTCGGCAGGTACGGCACCGCTCTCGCTACCGCTGTGCTGACAAGACCCATATACGTTCTCCGGCCCCCTCCATGTCAGCCCATCCAAAGCTCTAGCTGCTGTCCGCCCCTTCTCCGCCTGAGATCGCGGTGGGCCATCGTCTCGTCCCCGGGAAGGATGTGAATGACCTCCAATCCCCCTTTCGTCAGGGCATCGGATAGCACGCCGCTGCGGTGACAGCGCTCGGGATCGAGCTCCGCGCATAGCAGCGCCATGATCGGCCCTTCTCGAGCCGCCGCGCACAAACGGTTGATCGAAAGACGGAAGGGTGCGGAGCGGCGAACGAGCTCCCAATCGGGCCGGCCGTCGCGGAGCAATGAGGGATCCCGGGGACGCCCCCCCAGCTCTCGGCCCATGTGGGAAAAACCGATTCCGGCGACGGAGAGAGCAGTCGCCAGCTCCCGCTTCCGATACTCGGGGTGATGCTTCGACCAGGGCTCGGATCGCACGTCGACGACCACCCCTATTCCGTAGCGGAAGAGCAGAGCACAGAGAACGTCGAAGCTCCGCGACCCATATCCGATCGTGTATATCGGGTTGCCTTCCATCGATGACCGAATCGGGGGCTTGTTGATCGACATGCTCGGTCCGCCGCGGCGGAGAGCCCGTCGAATCGTCTGCGTCAATGAGATCGAGCCTGTCACGGGCGCGTCCTTCAGCATAGCCGTCGAGCGGATAGGATTCCATAGTGCCCATTGACCGATCGCCATCAGACTCCTACCGTGCATCCGATAGATATCGAATCGGAGCCAGGCGTTACACGCTTCGATTCACGAGGGTCTTATGCCAAGCCAATCGAGCGTTGACGCGAAAATCGAGCAGCTGCTCACCTACATGCGATCGGCGGGTCTGAAGCGAACACGGCAACGGGAGCTCGTGGCCCGCGTTGTATTGGGCGACAACCAGCACGCGAAAGTCGAAGAGATCTACGCCGCCGCGAGGAGGATCGACCCGAGGGTTGGTTACTCGACGGTCTACCGAACGCTGCGAATCCTGAAAGATGCCGGCCTCGTCGTAGAGCTCCAGTTCGGTGACGGCCTGACCCGTTACGAGCCGGAGCTCGGCGAGCACCATCACGATCACCTGATCTGCACTTCGTGCCGCAAGATCGTGGAGTTCGAATCGGAAGAGATCGAAGCACGTCAGGCCGAGATCGCGCGGGAGCACGGCTTCCGAGTGGACTCGCACAAACACGAACTCTACGGACTTTGCCCTGATTGCCAGTAGTGAGCGAAGACGTTCGCAAAGCGGCCGTCGCCATTCCGGTCCGATCGGTCCGAGGTGGACTCGAGGTGTGGTGCGGGCGCCGCGCGCCGAACGCCCAGCCTTTCTCAGGCTTCCATGTCTTCCCCGGCGGCCGCGTAGACGAGAATGACCGCCGGATTCCGGTCAAGGGTGCGACTGGCGATGAAGCGCTGCATCGCGCGGCCGCCGCCAGAGAGCTCTTTGAAGAGGCAGGGCTCTGGATCGCCCGCGGCGGCGCGCCGGTTGGGAGAGCGGGCGCCCGGGAGGATCTCCGGTCCGGTGCGATCTCCTTCGCCGAGCTGCTCTCCGGGCTCGGGGGCACCCTTCACGCGTGCGACTTGAGGGCGGTGGGATCGCGCTCGACTCCCGCCTTCTCGTCGCATCGCTACCGCATCCGCTACTACCTCGTAGATATCGGGTCGGCGCGGGAGGCCGATGCCGCCTGCCCGGACGGATCGGAGCTGGACATGGGAGGGTGGACGAAACCGGCGACGCCCCTAGCCTCGTGGGCCGAATCGAAGTTGCTGATGATCGCGTCGGGCCGACGCGTGCTCGAAAGGATCGAGGGCGCGCATGGCTCGTTCGAAAGGGCGGCCGCCCGAATCGCGGAATCGCTCGACGGGATCACCGATCACGACGAATCCAGGGACGAGCTCCTCCCGGGCATACGCGTGCTTCCCTTGCGAACCCCGACGCTTCCTCCGGCGACCCGCACCAACTGCGTCATCTTGGGGGATCGACGCCTCGCCCTCGTCGATCCGGCCTCTCCCTGGGCTGACGAGCAAGCCCGGCTGGAGTCGACCCTCCGAACCTTGGTGGGGGAGGGACGCAGCATCGAGAAGATCCTGCTCACACACCATCACCGGGACCATATCGGCGGTCTTGATCAGCTCGCGCGAGCTCTCGGAACGCCGATCGCCGCCCACCCCGAGACCGCGAGGTTGATGGGATCGATCGTGGACGAGCATCTCGAAGATGGCGACAGCATCGAGCTCGACCCCGGGCGCTGTGTGGATGTCGTCTTTACGCCCGGCCATGCACCCGGCCACTTGGTGTTCCACGACAGATCGACCGACGCGGCAGTGGTGGGAGACATGGTCGCGACCGTCGGCACGATCATCATCGACCCCAGCGACGGCGATATGGCGCTCTATTTGCGTTCCCTGGACCGGATCAAGAGCCTGGAATCGCGGGTCCTCATCCCAGCACACGGTGCCGCGATCGGCGATCCCCGCGGAAAGCTCGACGAAACGATCGCGCACAGGCTGATGCGCGAAGACAAAGTGCTCCAATCGCTCGCCGCTTTGGAGGCGGGCGCAACGTTGTCGGAGCTCCTCCCCGCGGTTTACGACGACACTCCCGTGGAGCTGCATCGTTGGGCGGAGCGATCGCTCCTGTCCCATCTGGGCAAGCTCGTTCAGGAGGGGAAGGTCGGCAGACGAAGCGGGCGGTACCGGATGGTGTAACGCTCCCGCTCTCTCTCCCATCAGGTCACCAGGAAGACGGACCTGGATCGGCATTGGAACCCAAACCAGGGGTCCATCGACGGGAGAGAAGTCATGTCTCGCAATCACTACCCAGCGCTGCTCGTCAGCCTCGCCTCCGCCGTCGTGCTCGCCGGTCCCCATTCTCCGGCTCGTTCGGCAACACTCCAAATCCCCCACGAGTTCGCATCGATTCAGGCAGCGATCGATGCCGCCGTCTCCGGCGACACCTTGATGATCGACGGAACGGAATCACCCTACGACGAATCGATCTCGATCGATACAGCACGTCTCAACGACATCGTTTTCACCGCTATGCCCAACGCTCCTCTGCCGGTGCTCACGGGCGATGAGACATTTAATCCGATCGTGACCATCGATGCGACCGCGGGCGACGCGGCCACGGTACGCATCGAAAAACTTTCGATCGACGGACTAGGCACGAGGCGCTACGGAATCCTCGGAAACACGGCGGATCGCAACGATGACGAAGTGCTACTCGACCTGATGCTGAGCTCGGTTGCCGTGCAGCGCTGCCGAATCGGCGTCCAAGTCGGAACCCGCACGGGAACCCACCGATGCGACGGCCACTGGGGCGCCGTCAGCGAGCTGCTTCTCGAACAGGCCAGATCCCGAGTCACCATGACCGGTTGCGCCATCGTGAATTGCATCTCCGACGGAGCCAATCTTTACCGAGTCGATGGTGGGATCTACGACACTCTGATCGGATTCAACGGAGACGAAGGTGTCCACACGACCGCCGCTCGAGACTTCATCGTGCGCCACTCGATCATTGTAAAGAACTACAATGTTGGTTTCCATTTCCAGCTCGGGAACAACGTGCTCTTCGAGAACAATGTCGTCTTGGCGACACTCGATCCGGGTTACGGTTTGAGCCTCGAAGGAATGCAAGGCGACGAAGCGCTACGAGTCTACAACAATATATTCTCGTGGCAGGAAGCATCGGGCCTCAAGGTCAATCCTGTGGTCTACCGATTCGCCGATGGGAGCTGTGTAGGCGTTCGGATCGTGGCGGATGTGCGCAACAATGTTTTCACATACAACGGAGTGGGTACTGTCGGTGACGCAGCCCGTGAAGATCTCTACTATCGTAGTGTTGAGGTCCCCTACTCACAACTTTTCGCACGCTTCAATCTCTTCGAGGAAGGCGCGGGCGACGCTTCGAATGTCGTGTTGGGCGGCACGAATCTCTTTCGCGCGGACCCGGACTTCACGGGTGCGATCAGCGCGGATCAGCTCCCCGACTCGGCTCCCGAGGCGTTCCGGGCATACGCGGAGGCGTGGGGGCGGTTGGGCGGCTTCGGCCTCGGCGATCTCTCCGAGGCGATCGACGCGGGAGAGCCGACGCCTGAGTTCGAGGACGAAGGAGGGCTCGCGAGAGGTTCGGCAATGAACGACGTGGGCGCGTTCGGCGGCCCTGGCAGCGATTGGGGAATCTGAGCTAGTGGGGTGTGGCAGAAATCCCTTTCATATCTACGTGGTTAGTCGGAGTGAGTTTCCAGCGTCCCG
>NYZA01000121.1 GCA_002686955.1 Gemmatimonadota bacterium | reverse complement strand
GCCTGCAACAACCGAGGCATCTGCCATGACAGACTTGGCGACAACGAGGCAGCGATTGCCGACTATACGCGTGCGATCGAGTTGGAGGACGCGGCGCCACCCCAGATAGCGAATGCTCTCTTGAACCGCGGAGTCACCCAAGGGCAGCTAGGAAACGCCGCGGCGGCGCTCGCTGACTACACACGCATCGTCGAGCTGAAGGAGGCACCTCCGGAACACATGGTCCTGGCCCTCGTCAATCGTGCGACCGCCCACAGTGTTTTGGGAGACGCTCGATCGGAGACCGAAGATCTGCTCGCCGCGCTCGAGCTCAGTGCTCGCGACCCCACGCTTCAAATGCACAATCTCATTCACGCTCTCGCCAAAACATGTTGGCGCCTCCCCGCTGCAACGGAGGAGCGTCGCCGACTCAAAGGCAAAATCGATGCGCTTTTTGGAACGATGCAAGAAACGGCGAAGCTGGCTCTAGGCACCGCCTTCTTGACCATCGCTCAGCGCCACGGCGATGCGCGACTGTGGTGTGAATCCTGGGACTACCTGGTTGCTCTGGAAAATGCTCCAATTCAAGAGAATCTCGGGCCTCTGGTTGCGGTTCGCGCCCATCTTGGTGGAGCCGGTGATGCCCTCCATCCGCTCGCAGTGGAAGAGCGAGTGTTCGCCCAGGAATTCCTGAGCGGATTCAAAGAAGCGGGCTGACGCGATACAGACCGAGGTGGAACGATCAAGCTCCCCTCATGAATGTCTTCCCCCCCGTGGCTAGGAAGCTCTCCTTCACCGGGTCCTGTGCCAGAACACCGCCGAGCCGGGTTTTGCTCGAATCCGGGGGAGTGAGCGTGGGATGTTCCCCCGTTTTCGTAGACACTTTTCTTATGCTGCATCTGTTCCAAGTGTAGCCGACTTCTCGAATTCCCGGTGAATAATGTGGGCTGATCTCGAACCCAAAGGAGCGATGCCGAAAACTGTGCAGCTCACTACGAGCTGCCCCCCGCAAACCCGTTCAAAAGCAAACACCCCACGCCCCGCCGTGGCTCGCAGCTACCGAAGAATTGCGTCGCTACCGCACGCGGCACCCCGAAATCGCGTATCGCCTCCCCCCTACTCCCCCGTCCCTCTCCCTCTACCCCTTCCGATGGTTCCAGCCGATCCACCCGAGCATCGCCACCAGCGCCACCCACCCCACCAGACCCGGCAGCCCGGCCCCGGATCCCGGCCCCCACCCAGTGTGATCCACTCCGGCGATGATGAGGACGCCGAGGGTGAGGGCGGCGAAGGCGTCGCCGGTGATGAGGCCCGCGGCGTTCAGGATTCCGGCGTGGGGGGCGGTGGGGGCGCGGGGGTTGGCGAGGAAACGGGCGGTGGCGCCGAGCATGATGCCGGTGCCGATGACGGAGGGGAGGTAGATGCCGACGGCGAAGGCGAGAGAGCTGAGGATCAGTCCGCGGCGGCGTCCGGCGGTTTCGATGGCGACGGCGAGGAGGCCGAGGCAGGCGCCGGCGGCGACAGGGCCGATCGGGATCTCGGCGTCGAGGAAGAGGGAGGCGAGGACGGTGGAGAAGAAGCTGGCCTGGGGGGCGGGGAGGTCGGGGCTGCCGAGGGCGTAGGCTTCGTGGGCCATCCAGAGCGTGATCGGCACGATGACGGCGCCGCCGATGAGGCCCGCGAGCTGACCGGTGAAGCCGTCGGACACGCGGTAGCCGTTGAGCTGCATAGTTTTATAGTCCTGGCTGGAGTCGTTGGCGGCGCAGATGGCGACGCAGGCGGCGACGACGATCGGGACCAGGAGGGCGACGCCGGCCATGCCGGAGAGGCCGATGCCGAGGGCGGTGATGCTGAGGACGAGCATGCCCATGAAGACGGTGCCGCTGACCGGTGAAGCGGAGCTGCCGACCTGGAGGGAGAGGAGTCCGCCGAGGCCGGAGAGGAGGGAGACGAGGATGAAGGAGACGGCGCCGAGGACGGCGATGGTGCCGGGGGGGGCGCCGACCATCGCCATGAGCGCTGCGAGCAGAACGAGTCCGAGGGCGATCGAGGCGTACAGGGCGCGGCGGGTCTCGTCGGAGAGCTCGAGCAGGGTGACGTCGGTAAGGGAGTTGGGGGCGGTGGGCGCGGCGTGGGACGAGGCGGCGCGGGCGGCGGCACGACCTTCGGCGACGTAGTGGATGAGGCTGTAGAGCACCGCCACGACCATCGCGGCTCCGCCGACCCAGCGGAAGGTGGTCGGGGGCATGGCGTGGGCGGCGGCGTAGCCGGTGGTGACGGCGTTGACGAGGCCGCCGGAGAAGACGAGCAGGGCGGTCGGGAGGGTGAGCAAGGCGCCGATGCCGAGGTAGATCGGGGCGGCGGGCAGCGGGAGGTCGAGCTCGATGCGGCCGAGCAGGGGCAGGCGCGGGCGCAGGACGAGGGTGTGGATCTCTTCGGCGAGCCAACCGAGGAGGAGCGCGGCCTGGACGAGGAAGCCGGAGAGAAGTCCGGCGAAGAGGGAGGGGCCGAGGCGAGGGCGGGCTTCGGGGCGCTCGACGGCGGTTTCGATGAGGCGGTCGGCGGCAACGGCCTCGGGGGCGGGCAGGCGGGGGTCGCTGAGGAAGCGGCGGGTGGCGAGGCCGACGAATCCGAAGCCGAGGAGGGCGCCGGAGAGGCTGGCGACGATGAGCAACGGCACGTCGACCGGGGGAACGGGGGCGCCCTGCTCGGCGGCGATGATCTGCAGGATCGGGGCTGTGAAGACGACGCCGGCGGTGACCGCCGCGCCCGCCGATCCGGTGACCTGGAAGATGGCGAGGAAGCGTTTGAGACGGGGGCCGAGGAGGGCGCCGAGCACGACCCAGCCGAGGAGGACGACGAGGGGGCTGACTCCGGGCGTGATTCCGACCTTGGCGGCCGAGATGACCAGGGCGGCGGCGACGAGGATCGAGACGACCAGGCCGGCGAGAACGCCGAGGCGAGAGGCGGCGGCGCGGGCTTCGGGTGGGAGGGGATCCGGACCCGCTGGTGTCGGCAAGCTCACGTCGACCCAGCCTCCTTGGATGCGCTGGCGCGCACGCCATGCAAACGTCCGTACAGATTTCGATGTTCGTCCGCGTGCGCTTCGTACACCGGAATCAGGTCGCTCGATCTGTCGCACAGCCTGGCCGCCGACTCCAAAGCGTTGAGAAACTTGACGTTGCGCACGCCGTGGCCGAATCCTCGCAGAAAGAGCTCGCAGGTCAGATCGAGCGCCTGCAGTGCGCGACACTCCCAACCGATAGTGCAGGCGAGCTTCGTCGAGAAACAGCTGAGGTTTTCGGCTATGATCGTCGCGGCGTCTTCTCGCCTCCCGCGCTCCAGAAGGGAACGGACATAGGCGGGCCAAAGGTCGTCCGAGAGGGTCTCACCGAGCTGGATCAGTGTCTCCGCCTCTTCGATGAGTGCATCCGGATCGAGAGATTTGGCCTTCAATCTGCGGAGCTGGTCTTGGGCCATTCGATCGTTGGGACGATCACGCAAAAACGACTCGACCTGGTTGCAAGCGGAAGCAAAACGCCCCCTTCTCTCGTACAGCCACGCCAGGTCTTTCTTGCACAAAGGGTGTTGTTCGACCAACTCTATTAGTATCGCCTCGGCCTCGTCAAAACGGCCCACCTGCGTCAGCGTTTTTCCAAGGTAACGTTGGTTCCACCACCTCGGCTCGAGCGATATGCTCTCGCGGAGCATCGGTTCCGCGCGCCCGTACTCCCGCGCCAGATAGGCGGATCTGCCGGCCAGATAGTGCGCCCGCGCCGACTCGGGGAAGCGATCGAGAAGGCGATCGGCGCAGCGGCGCGCCTCGTCGATGCGCCCGGTCGACGAGAGCAGCTCCAGCTCGAGCATGCGGGTCTCGAAAGCGAGAGGATCGTCCCGGCGCAGAAGATGGAGCCCACGCTCCGCTTCGGCGTAGTTGCGCGCCTGAATCGCGCTGCGCACGTTGCGCCGAACGACTTCGTGCGGCTCGCTCAAACTTCGTCCTCCAGAGCCTGTGCTAATGTGCGGGCGATTGTCACTCCTTCGATCCTCCGGAATATGTCCACGAGCTCGACCACCGACCGCGCCAACCCCGCGATCCGCCGCTGGATCGACGTGCGCAGCCATCCGACCGTCGTTCGGCTGGCCAATCTCGACGAAGAGTGGATCGTCGAATCGTATCACCTGACAGCGGAGGTGGAGAACCACCTCTCGTCGCTGCGCAAGGTGCTCGATCGGCCGCAAGGCACGGGAATCTTCCTGATCGGGCCGTACGGCTCGGGCAAATCGCATTTTCTCGCCTTCGTCACGCGCTCGATCCGCCGGGCCGAACTCTCGCCCCGGAGCAGCGCCGTTGTTCCGATCTCTCTTCTGAACTACCCCGCCGAGCTGGCCCTCGAGAAGATCGTCCGCGAGGCGCTCGGCATCGACCAGGCGCCAGGGGACCGGCGCCCCGCGTGGGCTCGGCTGCAGGAACGGGAGGAGCAAGGTGTGGTGCTCGTGCTCGACGAGCTCTCGGAGTTTCTCCGCTCGAAGCCGGATGCGCAGCGATTCAACGAAGATGTGCGCTTTCTGCAGTACATGGGCGAATGGGCGATGGGCAATCGCTTCTGGGTCATCGCGGCGCTGCAAGAGCAGATCGAGCACACCGGCGAGATCGAGCGCACGCTCTATCGCAAGATCCGCGATCGCTACCCCCTTCGCTATCTGCTCGGGCCCTCGCACCTGCGCGATCTGCTTGGCTCGGCCGTTTTGGTGCGCAAAGAGGGCTACGACGCGGCGATTGCTCAACTCGAACAACGCGTAGAAGAGACACTTCCCGCGTTCGGGCTCGACGAGGGGGCGCTTCGCCAAGTCTATCCGCTTCATCCGGCCACGATCGATTTCCTCGAGTCGATTAGGGACCGTTTTTCGCAAGCGCGGGGGGCGGTCGATTTCGTCACGGCGCAGCTCGCGGGGAAGCCGGAGCGGGGGATCGAGCCTTTTCTCGATCGACCCTGGGGCGAGTTCCTCACTCCGGAACGGATCGTTCACCATTTCCGCGATCTGCTCGACGTGCAGTCGGAGTTTCTGCCGATCGCCCAACGCCTATTTCCTTACTACGAGAAGAATCTGGCGACGCTCTTTCCCGCTCCGGCGCGGGCGGCGCTGGCCCGGCGGGTGGTCGATCTGCTGATTCTGGCCCATCTGACACCCGACCACGATGGTGTGAGCGCGGAGCAGGCCGCCCGGTGGCTGATGATCCGCGCGAGCCGCACCGATCCGGCGAAGAATGTCGCGATCGTCGAGGGTGTGTTGCGGGAGCTCCGCGATCGCGGTCGCTACGTCTCTCGCGACGGCAACATATTTCGGCTCGATCTCGACGATGACGATATCGCGGCGGTGGAACGTGCGCTCGCGACCGAAAAGTCCGAGCTGAGCGGTCGTAAAGAGGCCCTCTTCGAACGGGTGGCGCCGGAGCTGGCGCGTCGGGGGATCGCGCCCTTCGACCTTCCCTGGGAGGAGTGGCAGAGCCGCCGTTTTCGATGGCATTTCCACGAACGCCATTTCGCGGTCTACGTCGGAAACGACGCTCCCCCTCCCCCGCCCGATATCGGGCCGGCCCTCTGTATTCGACTGCCGTGGGGCTCCGCCGAGGGCTCCGGGGATCTCTTCGTGCTTCGGCCCGCACCGATCGAGCCGGGCCCAGAGCTCCTGGAGCTGGCGGCGCTGCTCGCCGTCGCCCGGCGGCCCTGGTCGAAGAGGGCGCGAGAGAGGCTCGACGCGCGGATCGACGATCGCTGCTCCACTCTCGTGGCGCGCTTGCGGGCGGCCTATCTCGACGCGGAGCTGATCTCCCCCCGAGGTGAGCGAACGCCGGCCCAGCGCGCCGAATCCAGCGAATCCGGCCCCTGGCTCGAGGGGTTGGCGATCCAGATGACGCGCCGGATCTACCCCGCTTTCGAGCGATTCGCGCCCGCGGAAGGTCCACTTCCGAAACGCAGCTACATCGAGCTGGGTCGCTTCGCGAACGCCGACGATTCGCTGGAAGGGGGCGGAAGCGACACCATTGCCGTGATCCGCGAGGGGTACTGGGTGCCGATGCGGCTCATCGAGAGACAGGGGCGCGGTTATAAGATATCGGCCACCCTCGACAAGCACGAGCTCGTTCAGCTCGTGACCTCTCGCCTCGATGTCGAGCCCGCTCCCGAGCATCTCTATCAGGTCGCGAGAGAGCCGATCTTCGGGCTGGTGGACGACCAGATCGATCTGCTTCTGCTCTTCCTCGTCTTTCAGGGCGAGATCGACCTTGTCAAAGGGCGGAAGAGCTATCGGGAGCTGTACGAAACACTGCCACGGCCGATTCAGTACGACAGGATCGTCGCCGGACGCGCCCTGGCGGTGGAGGAGCTTCGCGCGCTGGAAAGGCTGCTCGACGGATTGCGAATGCGCCGGCCCGATCGATGGACGGTGCTCGCCCAGCGGAAGACCGCGGGACGGATCCGGGAGATCGGAGGGAAAACCCGCGCCAAGCTCCTGGTCTTCGCGGAGCGACTCGAGAAGACTGAGGGCGCCAACGAGTTGGTGAACGAGATCCGCGAGATCATGAGCACGTGGACGGTCCTCGACACCGGATCGGACGAGATCGCGGGATTGCGACTCTTCCTTCGCGAGATAGCAAGCCCGGAACAGTTCGTCGCGCGGATGCGCGAGCTGATGCAGCTACCGGGACGGGTCGATCGGCTCTCGAGTGAGCGACAACGTTTTCTCTTCCTCTTCGGCCACAAGGGGCTCGAAACGCAGTCTCAACCCGAGATGGTCGCGGCGGTGGAGGAGCTGGGAGATCCGCCCGGTATCGCGGCTCCGGATGAGCTCGCCCGCTGGATCGAGGGGGCCGAGGATCTGTACGCACGCTACGAAAAAGCGTACGCACGTCTGCACGCGCAGTGGTGGAAGGAGTGGATCGATCGCGCCGCGGCCTGGAAGCCGCCCGCGGTGGCGCGCAGCCGCAATCTTGGGATCGACACCCTAATGGCGCAGTGGTCGACGACGATGGCGTGCGCCGAAGAGCTGAAGTGTCGCGGCCTGATCGATCTGCGTTTTCAGCCGATCTGCACGTGCGACTTCGACGGACGCAGAGCGCCCTACGCCGATTCGGTCGAAGAGCTGGAGCGTCTGCGCGGCGAGATCGAGGGCGCCCTGGGCCGTTTCTTCGACAGGCGAGAGGTGCGGGATCGGGTCGGCGCGTTGACCCGGGATGGCATCGACGATCATCCGACACTGCTGCAGTACGTGGATGGAAGGGCGAGCTACCCCGATACACAAGACGTGGAGCGTCTCGATCGCCGCCTCGCGGAGCTCGACGTTGTGGAAGCGATCGATGTCGGCGAGGTGGTGGATCTTCTCGGCGGGCGCACTTGGTCGAAAGAGGAGCTCCGATCGGAGATCACCGCGTGGGTGGAGCGGAGATCGAGTGAACGGCTGCGCTTTTCATCGCCGGATTCGGCTGAAACGCGGGAGGATCTGGCTCGCTGGTGTGCTGAGCAATGTCTCCGCGGCGGCACGCCCTTGCCCCCCGGTTTCGGGGCGGGCGATCTCGCGACGATGGCCGCGGCGATCCGTCCCGACTGGGTAGGCCGAAAAGCGAGCGCGCGCCTCGACGAGCTAGGGCTCGGCCGCGATGCGGAGGACCTGGTTCTGGGCTGGCTCTTCGAAGGAACGATCCCGCCGCCCGCCAAGGGCAAGCGCACGGCGCTGGTGCAGACTGCAGGCGACGCGATACGACCGGCGCCACCCGCCCCGCCAGCGGAACGGGCCGCGCTTCTGGCCGAGCTCTACCGGCACCACGATCGACTTAGCGGCCCGGGCGGCGAACGATGGCTGGCGCACCTCGACGAGATGGCGTCGCTCCCCCTCGACCCGGAACCCTTGCCTCTGGCCGACCTGCTTCGCCGAAACACCGATGCATCTTGGATCGTGGTTGATGCCATGGGCGCCGTGCTGTTCGAAGCGATTCGAGCGGAGATCGTCGACCTGTTCCCGGGATGGCGTTCCGGCGAGAGCACTCATGCCCTCACTGTGCCGGCAACAACGACCGACGCCTGGTATCGCAGCCTCGCCGATGAGGGACTCAACCACGCGATCGAGAAGATCGACCGGATCGATGAAATGATCCACGAACGCTTCCCCGGCTTCGATGATCTGGCCCGCTTGGCCGTCGCGGAGCTGGCGATCGAGCTGCGACGGATCGTCTCCCGACTCGATACGGAGCGACCGATTCTGCTCTTCGCGGATCACGGTTTTCGGATCTCTCGCGACGGGCGCTCCTATCGCCACGGCGGGGGATCGGTGATCGAGCGGCTTGTGGCTCCGCTGCTGCTTGTGCCCCGTTGAGCTGGCGATACCGAAGAGAAAGCGCCTACTACTCCTGCGGATTCGAGCGATTGAAAGAGTAACCGCTCACGACGCCACGTGAATCGAAACGGATCACCAGATCCTTGGTCTCAGTTTCGCCGAAGAGCTTGTATTCGTAGCGCCCAAAGGTCCAGGTAGGGTCACCGTTTTCGATTCCCGTCCTCCAGGGCTCTCCGAACATCACCCTCACGTCGGCCCGGGTGGTCTCGCCGATCTCGATATCGGGAACATCGGTCGCGGGGAAGTCCCTGCCCACCCGCACGCAGCCGAACACGACGAAGACCGGAAGCAGTGTCGCGAGCAAGATCTTCGAATGCGGCATTGTCGATCTCTCTCCTCTTGTCATTCGTCGCTGAAGAGAAGTGTCGCGGCCGCGTAGAACGCCGTTCCTACCGCCGCGAAGGCGGTGGCGCCGACCGGAACGTACACAAGATACATCAGCGCATATCCCGCGAGCGTGCCGAAGGCGTCGGCGGCAAAGCTGGGTGCCACTGCTTCGCGCCTCGCCCTTGCAATCCCCAGCGGAAAGTACGCACCCAACAGAACCCCACCGGGAAGGAGTGCGAACAGACCGTAGAGCTCACGAATCGATGCACTTCCCTCCTCGAAGGGGATGTTCGCGATCCCCGCGAAATGAAGCGCGAGAAGAACCACGACGAATGCGCTTCTCGGAGCGGTTCGAAGAAGCGATTTCGGAAGTCGCGGGGCGAGCCAGCTGCCGACCGCACCGAAGAGCAGGAAGTACACGATCAGCCGAATGATGGTGAGAAGGTCGTCCCCGAAGAAGGAGCGCCACGCATAGAAGGCGTGAAACTGGACGATCGAATGGCCCAACCCGATCGCGAAAAAGAAGGGGATCGGGTTCCATCTCCTCTCCCGCCCTTCCCAGAAATAGAGCAGCAGAACCAGCAGGAGGGTGAGCGCGACCGCTCCCGAGGCGACCGTGATCAGCAGATGCCGGTCTTCGTCCGACATCGAGATCCACCCGACCAAGGGCGTGTCGTCCGTGAGCTCGTAGTCGATCCACCGGGCCAAGGGTTGTGGATCCCAGTCGCCGGCGACACCCGGCAGGTCGTCCCCCCCCACCCTCTCCATCCAGGAATCGAGCCCCGCCTGGGTCGGACTCGCGAAGAGGGTCAGATCGTCGAGCGCGCCCGCTCGCATCACCGTGAATGGAACCTCGAGCGCGCGCAGCGATTCGATCACCTGGTATGGAACGAGGCGATGGGTTTCATCGTCCGCCGTCCGCGAGAACTCGATGGCGAGCAGCCCTTCCGGCCGGAGCTTCCTGATGCAGGTCGCCATCGCGTCACGTGTGTAGAGATAGTGCGGGGTCGTGACCGGCAGCATCGAGTGCGGTGGCTGATATCGGCTCGACTCCATGACGATCGCATCGAGCGGCTCGGTCTGGATCTCGATCGCGTGCCGTCCGTCGGCAACAACGAAATCGAGATCGGAAAAGATATGGTCGGTGTCGGTCGGACGCACTTCGCTGAAGTAGCGGGCGGCCGCCGGATCTCGTTCGATCGCGGTCACCTGCTTGCCGGGGCGGAATGTCAGGCGCGTGAAGCTGCGACCCGAGCCGACTCCGGAGAAAAGGAGCCGCTCGGTCGGCTCGAAGCTGGTGTACAGGAGCGTGCGAACCGCCATGCCGCTCCCCGATGCGGTGCCCCGCCTGCGCAGCTCGGCCGGGTCCATCGCATTCTCCCGAAGCGTGTACGGCCGGTACACATACTGCCGCTTGAGGTTGTAGAGCACGAGCAATCTGCGCGCATCGACCGGAACGATCCGCACCTGCCCGTAGCGGCTCCACCCTTCGAAGAGGGGAGCGCGCATCTCGTCGAGCATCTCGCGTTCGACCTCGTCTGACAGATTCCCTTCGGTCCCGATCCCGACGGTGACCCCTTCGTCCCAGCTCTCCAGCTCTCTCAACCCCTCGAGGCGGTGCTCCAATCCGGTGGGGAGCAGGACGAGCAGAAGCAGCGGCAGCGCGATGAGGCTAAGGCGCGGGAGGACGAGAAAGGCCAGGCCGCTCGCCGCTATCAGGGCGTTCGGACCCACGTGAACGATCGCCGACTCGGTCACCAGATAGCCCAGGACGATCCCGGCCAAATGGATCGCCCACCCCGACCCCACCTCTTTCGGATCGGCGGAGCGCACCCGCTGGAGCGCCCCGGCAAGTCCCATGCCCAGGGCCAGAAACCACGCGCCGAGCGATGCGAGGTGGCTGAATCCGGCCCAGACGAGTGAGCCGGAATCGTTGACCAGGAAGTTCGCGCGCAGAGCCGCCCAGAGAAAGACGAGCAGCGACGCCCCCGCGATGCGCATCGGCGTCGTTCCGAGCGCCAGCTCCGGCCGGATTCGCGCGAGGGCCGCCCCCAGGCCCATCAAGGCGATGGCGAGGGGGTAGAGGAAAAGGACCAGGGACTGGATCAGCGCACCATGGTGGGTGAGCGTGATCGAGAACTCGAGCGATAGGGGCAGATGGAGCAGCCCCAAAGCGAGGCCGATGTGGAAGAGGGTCTGGCGGTCTTTCCACCGCCACACGGCCCGCCCCCCGGCGGATTCAATCGGATGCCCGTCCGTCATGGCCGCCAATACTACGCTTCGGCGGCACAGAAGGGTGGACGCCGGCTCGATTCGGGGATATTATTTTCGTTAGTGGAGTTCAGGGCGCGACTTCTCGCGCGGGCGAATCGGCCGAGCGCGAGGAAGAGCTAGCCGTCGTCCCCCTCCAAAAAGGAAGGCTGGAGAGTCCCATGACCATCCGCCCGATCACTCTGATCGCGATCTTGGCGATACCTGCTTTGGCGCTTGGAGCCCGTGAGCTGCGTTTCCCCCGAACCGTGCAGCGGGTGATGGACCGTCTGGACACGAACGAGGACCAGGTTCTAGACACCACCGAGTACGAACGGATCACCCGCGGATCGATCGCCTTCAAGAAGGCCGATCTCGATTCCGACGGGACGATCACGGTCGAAGAGCTGGAGGCGCTGCTTCTCGAGAAGACTCCGCTCACCGGCGGCCTCAACCCGATCATCCACGGTCCGGTGCAGGCCTATCTACCCGGCGACAGTGCCCAGACCTTCCGTCCCCCGGCTTCTACTCCATGGCCGAAGCCGGCCCCTGAGGACGGAAAGACCAAGGCCGCCGAAGCACCCGACGCGTAGTCGCCGCAAGTGCACGTTCCTCGAGGCACGGCGGCCCGGATCGGGCTCGTTCCGGCGTTGTGTCTGGTGGCGTGGGTTGCCGGTTGTGCCGGAGAGGCGGAGCGTGGTTCCGGCACGCGTCCAAATGTCATTCTGATATCGATCGACGGGCTCCGCTACGATCGTACGAGCCTTGCAGGCAATGTGAACGATCCCACGCCCAGCCTCAGCGCCTTCGCGGAGGATGCGGTCCAGTTCCCCCTCTCCTTCAGTCAGTCGAACGAGTCGCTTCTCTCCCACGCCGCCCTATTGACCGGTCGTTACGCCTCCGAGATCTCGCGCCCCGATTACGAAACCTTCATCGTCGACGACGGCGAGATGATGCTGCAAGAGATCTTGCGGGAATACGGTTTTCGGACCGGTGCGTTCGTCGGCGGGGGCCACGTGAAGGGGGTGTTCGGCTTCGATCAGGGATTCGACCGCTTCAACGAAACCAGGGCGGATTTCGGGTCACTAAGAGAATCCACCATGGCCGCGATGGCCTGGATCGACTCGATTCCGATCGGGGAGCCCTTCTTCGCCTTCGTGCACGGCTACGACTGCCACCGGCCCTATCTGCACCGCGGGGTGTTCAACCATCCTTTCGGGCAGGAGTACTCCGGGATCGCCGACACGATCGCCCACTCCCGCAACGACACCGAACGGATCTACGGGAAGACCTATTACCCCGGTCTCGACTTTCCGCGGATCTGGCACGCGGTGGGCGAGAAGATGCTCGATCCGAAGATCTACCAGACCGATCCGCAAGCTTTCGAATCGCTGGCTCGAGGTAAGCCTCTGCCCCTTTCCGACACCGACCTCTGCCACATCCTCGATCATTACGATTCCGGCGCATTCTCGGCCGACACCTACGTGGGCTTCTTCCTGGAATGGCTCGAGTACGGCGGCGTGCTCAACAACACGATCGTGTTGATCACAGCAGACCACGGTGAAGACTTGCAGACCCACGGATTCAGCAATCACCGAGCGGTCCTCTTCGACTCGACGACCCGGGTGCCTCTGCTGATCGGTGGGGGCGCGGTGCCCCGGCAGTGGCGCGGCAGGGTGAGCGACGAGCTGGTCTCCGCGATCGATGTCGTCCCGACCTTGTGCGACGCGGTGGGGATGCGAAGCCCGGCCAGCCAGCGGGGGCGCAGTCTCTGGCATGCTCCGGGCGACGCGGAGACCGACCCACCGCCCGTGTTCCAGGAGGGTGTGCTGGGGCAGGTGTCGGTTCGTACCGCGAGGCACCGCCTGACCTTCGCAGGGCCCTCCTTGCTCGATCCGGACTATCTGCTCCAACTGATTCGGGAGCCGGTGAGCTGTGAGCGGATCGCTCTGTTCGATGCGGTGGAAGATCCGGACGAGCAGCTGGATATTGCGTATCTGGAGCCCGAGCTGGCGGACTCGCTGAGGCGGGAGCTGGCGGAGTGGCGCTTGGGCCTGGAGATGAGCGACGATCCTGGGATGGTGCCGCCGGAGGAGGTTCGGGAGGCTTTGAGGGAACGAGGCTATTGGTAGTTATTGCTGGCGGGCGGAGCCCGCAGCAATAACTGGGGCGATTGATGCTGCGCGCTGGCGCGCCAGCATAATCGCCCCGGGAGATTCGGTACTTGGACGCGCTTTCCTTTTGTTGGGGCCGCGCTTCGCGCGCTGCCCAAGTGCTCTGGGATATGAGACACGTGGAGGCGCTTCCCTTTTTGGGGGCGGCCTTGCCTCGCGCGCAGCCTTGGCGCCCCGACAAATGGGGACTATGGGCACATGGACCTATGCCGACTCTCAGGGGCATGGCCCGATCAAGCCCTGCAAGACGGCGGCGCCCGCGATATCGACTACGTCATTCTCATCGAGGTCGGCGGAATGGCTGGGGGCGAAGCCGGCGGCGGCTTGCATGAGCCGGAAATCGGCGGCGTTGATCACTCCGTCATTGCCGGCTATGTCACCGAAGCAGGTGGGTTGCGCTAGCCCGGACTTCTCACCGGATTTCGTCGCG